>CAZGKJ010000058.1:4821-5984 GCA_964525955.1 uncultured Candidatus Bathyarchaeia archaeon | reverse complement strand
GAGCTGCGGCTCCGATCTCCTGGTAGCTGAGCATCCTGAAGAGCTCCCCGAAGCCTGGCATCTCCCTCTCCAGTAGAGGCGTCACAGCCTCTATGGTCTTATCCCTGGAGCTCACGCCAGTTCCACCGCTGATGAGTATGGCGTCGACCCCCTCATCGCTTAGGTATTCACTCAAAGCCTCCCTGATGGCGTTGATGTTGTTTCCAACTATGCGGTGGGCCACAACCCTATGGCCATCCTCCTCCAACAGCCTCCGAGCCGTCCTGCCGGTCTCATCGGTTCTATGTGTTCGGATGTCGCTTGTCACGAGGAGAGCGAAGTTGGCCTTGGTCCGTTGATCCCTTCGATGCCCCTCCATATGTTTCACCCCTTCATCTTCTCCACCACCCTTATGTCCGTGATCCTGGTATGCGGATATTGACCCCCCTCATCCTTCTCAAGGTATTTCACCATATCCCAGATGGTGAGGAGGGCTGTGGCCACTCCCGTGAGGGCCTCCATCTCAACCCCTGTCTTATAGTCGGCCTTAACCCGGCATCTGACATCGATGTGGCCCTCACCGAGTGTGAAGTTGAGTTTTATCCCCATTATCGGTATGGGGTGGCAGAGGGGTATGAGCTCAGATGTCCGCTTCACAGCCTGTATAGCGGCCACCTCGGCGACGGTCAGTGGATCACCCTTCTCCACACTCCCCTCCCTGATGGCCCTCAGGGTTTCAGGCCTTAGGATTATCCTGCCAAAGGCCTCAGCCTCCCTATGAGTCACATCCTTCTGGGAGATGTCAACCATCCTTATTGGTTCAGAGGTCTTCAGGGCTTCTCACCCTCCACCCAGATGGCTCCCTCCGGGGTGATCTCCCTCTTCCATAGGGGAGCCCTCCTCTTCAACTCCTCCAGGATGTATCGGCAGGCCTTGAAGGCCTCATCCCTATGGGCTGAGGCGACGAGGATCACGAGGATGATCTCCCCAACCTTCAGCCTCCCAACTCTATGGAGGATGACGGCCTCCTCAACGCCGAATCGCTCCAGGGCCTCAGCCCTAATCCTCTCCAGCTCCCTGAGGGCCATCTCCTCATAGGCCTCAACCTCCAGGGCCTCTATGGCTCTGCCCTCGGTTTCCCCTCTCACGATGCCTATGAAGGCCGCTATGGCCCCAACCCTACG
>CAZGKJ010000058.1:0-4721 GCA_964525955.1 uncultured Candidatus Bathyarchaeia archaeon | reverse complement strand
GATTTCCGGAGTTGAGGTGGGGGAGTAGGTCGACGAGGTTGTCATCCCTCATGAGGCAGGGCTTGAGATATCCGTCGGAGGTCACCCTCAACCTATGGCAGTTTAGGCAGAAATCTGGGTTCTCCACTCCCCTGACGACCTCAACGACGGCTCCATTCCTGAGGTGATACCTCCTACGGCCCTGCTCCCCCTTCTCCTCAACCCGCTCCGCCTCGGCTTTGAAGAGCTCCTCCAAGGGCTTTAGGTTGAGGTGGAGACGCCTCCAGACTGCAGCCCCCTTCCTCAAGGGTTGGAGCTCTATGAGCTGTAGGGTCGCCCCAATCTCCCTTGAGTAGTCGAGAAGCCTCGGAATCTCCCCTGAGTTCATTCCCCTAAGCACCACGACGTTCAGCTTCAGAGGTGTCAATCCGACGTCTATGGCCGCCTCAACTCCCCTAAGCACCCTTCCAAGGGCGTCGACGCCTGTGATTGCCTCGAAGAGCTCCCTGCTCAGCGAGGGGAGGCTGACATTAACCCTCGCCAGCCCAGCCTCGGAGAGTCTATGGGCCATGGATTCGAGATGTGAGCCATTCGTAGTCATCGATACCTCCTCGGCGTGGGGGCTGACGGCTTGGATGATCTCGGCGATATCCCCCCGTAGTAGGGGTTCGCCTCCCGTTATCTTGAACTTCGATATGCCGAGGGATGAGGCAGTGGCTGCGATCCGCCCTATCTCATCGACTGTTAGCTCTCGGCGGGGCTGCCTCTCCCCCTCTCTATGGCAGTAGATGCAGTTGAAGTCGCATCGCTGGGTGACGGATATCCTCAGCGTATCTATAGCTCTCCCATATGGGTCTATGAGGGTGGGGGGTGACACATCCTCCTATACCGATATACATGGAAAAATATATCGATTCATCACCCCTCCCTCAACTCCGCTGAGGGGCGTATGGAGGGGAGGTATCGCTCAACGGCCTCCCTCAACTTCATGAGGGCGTCTACGAAGTCCTGAGGCCTCAATCCAGGCGTCTGAACCCCGGTCTCCTGGTAGAAGGCCTCCACCCTCCTTAGGAGCTCCTCCCTGTTAAGCCTCGCCCCCTTGAGCATCTCCTCCAGATGGGGGAGGGAGTCCTCGGGTATCATGAAGAAGTCCCCCGTGATGAGGAGGTCTAATATCTCGTCCTCCCTTAGTTCTGCGGTCACCCTGATCATCTTCGCCGCCTTATGGTTGATATGCACCACCCTGACTCCATCGGCGATCTTCACCATACGCCCCTCAGAGACCCATCCCCTCCTCATCTCAGGCATGTATAGCCACTCCTCCGAGAGATGTCGAGGCTTAACCTCCTCCTCGAAGATACTCCACTCCTCCTCCGTCGGCTTCGACGGCCTCAGCTTCACACCCAGCACCTGTTCATAGCCCTCCCTCAGCAGCCTCTTCACCTCCTCCACCGACGGCGTGTAGCCAAGCTCCCGCTTCAGCGTCGTCAGCCACTCCCTCATGCTCTTAGCCACCTTATCCCTGAACTTCTCATCCGGAACCCGCAGCACCCTAACCATGGAGTCGTAGTCGAAGTCGAGGATTATGTTGCCGACGAGGATGACAGCCCTCCCGATCTTTCCGGCTCCGTTTCCCGAAATCTTACGGCCCCTCACCACCACGTCGTTTATTGGCTTATACTCAGCCTCAACGCCCAGCCTTCGATAGACGTAGACAGTCACCTGCAGCAATCTCTCGAAGAGTTCCTCAACCCTCCTCGGAAGACTCTCCTCATCCCCTATGACCTGGTAGAAGACCTGGCCGCTGTCAAGGTAGCATGCTCCACCCCCCTGATAACGCCGAATTATTGGGAGACCCCTGCTCCTGCAGTATTCGAGGTCTATCTCCTCCTCAAGGCGTTGATGATAACCTATGCAGACATAGGGACTTAAGGGCTGGACGAGGATTATCGTGTTGGGCGCCAGCCCCCGATCGACGGCGAGGGCGACGGCCTCGTAGAAGCACTGGGCGATGAGGGGCTCAGCCGAGCCGAGGTCTATGAGCCTCCACTCCTCCATAGGCATCAGAGAAATACAATCCACCCTTTTAAAAGAGCTTTCAAAGTTATACTCGATGATAGACGAAGAGGAGTATACAAGGTGGATGGGGCAGGCCAGGCACACCCTCGACAGCGCCAGGGGAGACTTAGAGCGTGGAGACTATGATTGGGCCTGCTTCAAGGCTCATCAGGCAGCAGAATACGCCCTCAAGGCCCTTCTCAGGGGTCTCGGAAGGGAGGCCTATGGGCACTCCCTCCATCACCTCCTATCAAGACTTGGTGAGATCGGCTTCGAGATTGGTGAGATCGCCTCAGAGGCGAGGAGGCTGGATAGACATTATCTAGCTGCGAGATATCCAAACCAGTGGGTTGAGGGGATGCCGAGAGAGTATTATGAGGAGGGGGATGCCCTAAAGGCCTTGGAGGGGGCTGAACGCATCATAGGGGTGGTTGAGGGATGGCTAAGGCGATTGAGGAGCGGATGAAGAGGAGGAGGGAAGTCATCAAAGAGGCTAAGGGCTTCGCCATCAAGGCTGAGGAGGTGATGGGGCCCCTCACGGCGATCCTATATGGTTCCTATGCCCGTGGAGACTTCAACCTATGGAGCGATGTCGACATCCTCCTCATAGTCGATGGAGAGCTGCCTAGGGCTCCCCATAAGCGCCTGGAGAGCGTCCTAAGCATCATCCCACCCCGCTTCGAGGTGAGGATCATAAACCTCCAAGAGCTTGAGAGGGGTTTGAGGAGGGCCTCAAATAGGCTGAGCCTGAGAGATGCCCTCATCCTCCACGACTCCCTGGGCCTATCCGAGAGGCTTAAGGGGGTCATCAACCCGGATTGAGGTCGATGTCCTCAGCCAATATAGGAATTTTATGGCTGTGTATATGGTGGAGAGGAGGCCGACGGCGAGGAGGCCAAGCTCAGGCCTGCCCAGCAGGGATGCGATGAGGACGATGAATATCCTCATCCCCCTATCAGCCGGGCTGAATCTAAGCCTCCCCTCCAGCATCCTGACGGCCTCGTGGAGGGGCCGTCCGATCCTCGCCTTCACCACCTCAGCTAGGTAGGGGTCTATGAAGAATCCTATGAGGCCTAGTGATGCGTAGAGGAAGCCTATCGGTGAGCTGTATCGGAGGGAGGAGGCGTAGCCTATGGCGAGGCAGATGGAGGCCTCGACGACCCTGTCGCAGAGGGAGTCGATGATCCTCCCGAGGGGTGAGGATACTCCCCTAGCTCTGGCGATCTCCCCGTCGACGCCGTCTAGGATGGAGGAGAGGTGGAAAAGCAGGCCTCCCAGGATCGGCCTCCCCAATAGATAGGAGAGCGAAGCCAAGAGGGCTATCGGTATGGTGGAGAGGCTCACTTGATTTGGGGTTATCGGGGTGTCGAGGATGAGGTAGGTGATGAGGTTGGACACCGGCCTGTTGATATATGTCGAGAAGAGCCATCTCTCATGCCTCTCGGAGACCCTCCTGATATGTCTCCACTTCTCCATGTTGAGGGGGGGCATCCACTAGATATTTTGATGGTTTATGGATTAGGGTTAGCGTCTCCTGCTGAGGAGGGCTGTCAGCCCCCCAGGCTCCACCATCAGGATGACGACGAGCACTATGATGGGGACGAGGGCCTCGAAGCCCGCCATCCAGATGCCTAGGGAGCCTAGTAGCCGCAGGACTATGCCTGGCAGGATCTTCTGTATGAAGGCCACGGCGAAGCCTCCGACGACGGCTCCATAGATGTTCTCCAATCCCCCCAGAACGCTTCCGGCGAAGATGGTGATGAGGAGCTCCTCGGCCCCGCCGATCCTGACGGAGGTGGAGAGCGATAGAACCGCCCCCGCCAGGGCTGCCGTAGCCCCCGTCAGGAACCAGGAGAGGAGGTGGACCCTGAAGACGTTTATGCCCATGCAGGAGGCTAGGGCGGGGTCCTCGGTGACGGCCCTTATTGCTATCCCCAGCCTGGTCCTGGTGAGGAAGAGGTGGAGGAGGATGACCAGGAGGATCGCCGTGGCAGGGGCGGTATAGAGGACCCCTGGATATCCGTGGATGCGGAAGTCCCACCTACTGAGGAGGAAGCCCCTGGAGTGGATCCTATACTTGGAGAGGATCCAGAAGGAGTAGAGGGCCACCAGGGTGGCGAGAACCCTGGAGAGGGCGAACATGGCGAAGGCAAGCCTGAGGCCGTCTCCCCCGGTCCTCCTCAGGGGCTTGACGATGAGGAGGTAGAGGAGGCATCCTATCACCCCGCCGACTAGGGCTGAGAAGGGCCAGCAGGCGTAGGGGTTGAAGCCGTAGAATCTGACGAGGGTGTAGGCCACCACGCTTCCGATGCTGGCATAGTCCGCATGGGCGAAGTTCGGAAACTTCTCGATCATATGCGTCAGAGTGAAGCCGACGCATAGGGTTGAGATCATGGATGCATAGACGATGAGCCTCACAGAGAACTCATCCAGCATCCCAATCCCTACCCACCAACCCTATTTAGGATTTTAGCTGCCTCAACGCCCTCCCTCCCCCCTCAACATCAGGGCCAAAGCCGCATTTACGGCGGCGACGGCGGCGAGGATGAGCCAGGGGTAGAGGGGGTTGGCCTCGTAGATGAAGCCGCCCAGGAGGAAGCCCAGCATGGAGGGGATGGTGAGGAAGAAGCCCATACCAGGCCCGCCGCCCCCTCCGCCTTTATAGTTTATGAATAGCATGCCCC
>CAZGKJ010000057.1:0-6051 GCA_964525955.1 uncultured Candidatus Bathyarchaeia archaeon | reverse complement strand
GAAGGTTTTTATCTGATAGATAGGTTGAGATCTACTGAGTTGAGGTCTACTATAGGGCTCGAGCGGCTCAGCCCCATACAGCTGCTCCTCCTCCTACAGCTCACCAGGGGGCCGAGATATGGCTATGAGCTGTTGAAGGAGTTGAGGGAGGGCTTCAGGGATGTCTGGGAGGCGAGGACTGGAACCATCTATCCAGCGCTGAGGGGTTTGAAGACTCGGGGTCTCATAGAGGGCGTTGAGAGGGAGGGGCGTGAATTCTATCGGTTGACGGGGAGGGGTGAGGAGCTCCTAAAGCGCCTGGAGGAGCGCCTGGAGAGGAGGCTCAGCTTCATAGCCCGATACCTCTCCTTCCTCGCTGGGTTGACGCCGCCGGATGTGAAGGTTAGATTGCTGAAGAAGATCGTCTCCTTCACAGGCGAGGGCCTTAAGCCCACCTTCCTCGAGGGATTCCTCGATGGCGTCGACAGGAGGAAGCGAATGGAGGTTCTCAGAAGCCTACACCAGCTTCTGTCGACGAGGATGAGGCGTATAGAGGAGATGATAGGGGAGGATGAGGCCAATTGACCGAGATAATCAGAGCCGAGGGGCTTGTTAAGGAGTATATTCAGGGAGGGAGACCCGTGAGGGCGCTGGATGGGGTAGACCTCACCGTGGAGGAGGGGGAGTTCCTCGCCATAATGGGGCCATCAGGCAGCGGCAAATCGACGCTCCTCCACATCCTCGGCGCCCTCGACAGGCCTACGGAGGGGCGAATACTAATCAGGGGCGTCGACCTCTCAAAGCTAAGCGACATCGAATTGGCGAAGCTGCGAAACCGTGAGATAGGCTTCGTTTTCCAATTTTTCAACCTCATACCCAGGATGGATGCCCTAAGCAACGTTGAGCTCCCCCTCGCCATAGCCGGCGTCCCGAGGGAGGAGAGGCGTAGGAGGGCGATGGAGCTCCTCAAGCTCGTGGGCCTTGGAGATAGGATGACCCACAGGCCGAGCGAACTCAGCGGGGGGGAGCAGCAGCGTGTGGCCATAGCGAGGGCCCTCGTAAATGATCCATCGATAATCCTCTGTGATGAGCCGACGGGCAACCTCGACTCCAAGACGGGTGAGGAGGTGATAGGGTTGATGAAGGAGTTAAACCTCAAGAGTGGTAAGACCTTCATCATCGTAACCCACGACCCGGCTGTGGCTCAGATGACTGAGCGAATACTATACCTCCACGATGGAAGAATCGTGGGGGAGAAGAGGAGGAGTATGCCATGAGGAGATGGAGCATAACCCTATTGATGGCTCTGACGCTGACATCGATCATCGCACCGACCGTTCAGGCTGGAAACTATACGCCGCTTCTGAGGGTGAAGGTGAGCGACATCTACCTCACAGCAGGCGAGGAAAACACCATAGAGATAGAGCTGAGGAACACCGGAAGCTACAGCGTCTATGAGGTGGAGGCCATCCTCACATCGACGAATCCTGGAATAGTCATCCTCGATAAGGGGCATATGATATTCAACGAGATAGAGGCCGAGAAATCTAGGCGATATAAGCCGGTGATCTACGTCGACGAGGACACCCTCATAGGCCCCTACACTCTGACGCTTACCCTCACCTATAGGCAGATGTATAAGCTGGGAACCGCCTACACACGGACGGCTACCCTCCAGATCGGCGTGGTCGTCGTAAACGCCTCAAAGCCGAAGATAGGGCTGAACATCAGCCTCATCAACCAATATCTCACCGCTGGTGAGGAGAATAAAATCAAGTTGAGTATTGAAAACGGTGGAGATTTGAAACTCGAAGACATAGATATAATGATAACCTCCAATACCCCCTACATCGCCGTGTTAAATGGGTCTATCGATCTAAATGCCTTAGAGCCAGGAGAAATTAAAGAGACGAGAATCTCCCTCTTCGTATCCAGGAACACTCCGCTTGAGGCTTACACTCTCTCGTCGACGGCCATCTATAGAGATGAGAGAGGGGAGAGCTATACGGATGCGGAGACTTTAAGTGTCGTAGTAGTCAACGTCACAAAGCCGAAGGTGGGCCTTGGATTTCGGCTATCCACCCCCTACCTCACCTCAGGGGAAGTGGAGAGAGTCTACTTAAAGGTCGAGAATAGAGGCTCTGAAACCCTGAAGGACATAAAGGTTACCCTAACATCTAACACCCCCTACATCGCCGTGTTAAACGGAGTCATAGACATAGATGCGCTAAACGTGGGCGAGACCGTGGAAAGTGAAGTGCTACTCGCGGTCTCTAGGGGGACACCCCTCGGGGTTTATACGCTGACGGCTACGGCGGAGTATAGGGATTCACGGGGGGAGAGCCACACTGAGATAGGAACCCTAGGTGTCGATGTCGAGGAGGTTAAGGTAGAGAGACAGACGCTCCTCCTCCTAGACGGATATACCCTCAACAGCCCAGAGGTATATCCAGGTGGAGTCGTGAAACTCGGACTCTGCCTGAGATGTATGGGGGCTGAAGCCTACGATGTAAGGGTCACCCTTACACCTGATCAGAAGGGCGTCTTCTCATCCATTACTCCCACTACCCTATACCTCGGGGATCTAGATCCAGGAGAAGAGGCTGAGGCGCTCTACATGTTGAGAGTAGATGGGAGAGCCCTCTCAGGTCAGTATCTCCTGACGACCAATGTTGCATATTTAGATTATAAGGGAATGCCGAGGAGCGCTGTCGAGACCATAACGCTGATGGTTTCGCCTCTTGTAGATTTTAGGATACTTACGGATGGGGAGATACATGTCTCTAGGGGAGCCTCTACAACTCTGTCGGGGGACCTACTCCTAATAGGAACTGAGAGCGTCCGCTTCGTGGAGCTTGAAATCGTTGAGGATGATCTCTTCAAGGCTTCGGGGAGTGGGGAGTATATTGGAGCCCTAGACCCCGATAGCCCTCTCCCCTTCGACTTGAGCTTCAGAGTCTCGGAGGACGCTGAGGAGGGTCCACAAACCCTCAGGGTGAGGGTCCTATACCTAGACTACCTTAACTGTAGGAAGAGTAACATCGTCGAGGTCCCCATCTACGTCGAGGCCCCAGAGGAGATTGAAATTATGAGGCAGCGTGGGGGAATCTGGCTCTGGATCAGGTGGCTCTTTGGTATACTGCCAAGGTGAAGGCAATGAGAACCCTTGACACGCTGCTTTACGCCCTCGACAGCGTGAGGGAACGGAAGTTCAGATTTGCATTGAACATAATCGGGATCCTCATCGGCGGAGCCGCCATCACATCGCTGCTGGCCATAACTCAGGGGGTTAACAGAGATGTCTCGGAGCAGATGGAGCTGCTGGGGCCGACGACCATCGCCGTAACCCGAGGGGGCTTCGGCTACGGTGGAAGGGGATTCCTAACCATGAGAGACTTGGAACAGGTGAGGCGAATACCCCACGTGGAGGTGGCGACGCCCATCATAAGCATGTCCGCCGCTGTCACTATAGGGGGTCGGACGGGCATAGTCTCCATCGTCGGCGTAGTCCCAGAGGAGTATCTACAGGTCATCAGGAATATAGAGGTGGCTGAGGGCCGCTTCATAAGGCGAGGCGACATGGCGGCGGCCGTCCTGGGCTCAAACATAGCTCAGCCACCTGGGGAGGAGGAGCCTATAGCGGATGTTGGAAGCAGGATAACCGTCACCATAAAGACGGGGGAGGGGATCAAGAAGGCGACCTATAGGGTGGCTGGAATACTAAAGGAGACGGGGGGAGCCTTCATAATCTCCCCGGACGATGTAATCTACATCTCCCTCAGGGCTGCTCAACAGCTCTTCGACATGGGTAACAGAATCCACCGCATCGCCGTAGAGGCCGACTCCATAGAGAACGTCGAGTATGTCGTCGAGGCCATAGAGGATGAGTTGGGTGAGGGAGTCCTCGTCATCTCAGCGGGCTTCGTCCGAGAAACCGTTGGGAGGATCACAACATCCCTCCAAGTTCTCCTCGGAGGGGTGGCAGCCATCTCCCTCATCGTCGCGGGTATAGGCATAGTGAACACGATGACCATCTCCGTGATGGAGAGGACGAGGGAGATTGGGATATTGAAGGCCGTTGGAGCCAAGAATCGAGACGTCCTCCTCATCTTCCTCTCCGAAGCCTTCATAACGGGTCTGCTGGGCGGAGTCCTCGGAGTCCTAACGGGGATATTCCTCGGCCAGGCCATATCGTCGATAGCTCAGCTCACCTTCAGCATCGTCCTCTCCCCCTACATAACGCCGACGATCTGCATCACCGTCATCCTCTTCTCCGCCATCACCGGAGTCCTATCGGGTCTCTACCCAGCGTGGAGGGCCGCCAACCTAAACCCGGTGGAGGCGCTGAGATATGAGTGAGCATAGGTCGACGCCAAACCCCCTGATCTGCCTCATAAGGCCTGTGAAGACCCTATCAGATGTAGATGAAAGCCACCTCTGGATCGGCCTCGCCCTCATCCTCCTCATCGCCTCCATCGCCTCGACGGCGAGATACAACTACGCAATAAAGCTCCCAGTGGAGATACCCAAATTCCTACAGGGGCCTGGACGTCAAATCAACCCTGAGGCCTTCAAGAGGAACATCGCCTACCTCCAAGCCTTCGGCGAGGGAGTAGGCATCCTATCAAACTGGATATTGACATCGATCCTCATACACCTCTACACAAAGGCCCTCGGGGGGAGGGGAAGCCTGAAGGGGATGCTCTCCAAAGCAGGCTACGCCTCAGCGCCGCTGTTGATACAGCAGATCCTACGCCTAATAGACTCCTACACGATAAGGAGGGAGAGCCTACTGGAGCTCCTCGCCTCACTGCAGGGCTGGACCCCCAGAACCCTTACACATCTAAACATCTTCCTCCTCTGGACCATCATCCTCCTCATCATAGCAACCTCAACAAACTATGAGACATCGAAGGGGAGGGCTGCCGCCTCAACGCTGCTCGCCTACCTAACCCTCATCCTCATCCCCCTCCTCTCCCATAGAGCCATGATGATGGCCAGCCTCTAAGGGAACGGTGAGTAGCGTTAAGAGGCTGAGAAACGATGGTAGATATGGCTTGAGCGAGGAGCTGTATTGGTTCAGGGAGGCGAAATATAGGACGCTGAAGGGCAAACGGGGAGTTCAGAGATGTTACAATGAGATGGCGTCGAGATATGACTCCTCAAGATACCTCTACTGGACGAGGAGGATGGAGGAGGGGGAGGAGAAGGCCATAGAGGGCTGGCTTAGGATGTTGAGGCCTCCAATCCTCGACGTCGGCTCCGGCACAGGAAGATACGCCGTGAGGCTCGCCGATGAGGGTAGAGAGACCATAGCCCTCGACATAAGCCAGGGGATGATGCAACAATTGAAGAGGAGGATGAAACCCTCAACCCCTCTATATGCTGTGATAGGAGACGGGGAGAACATACCGCTGAGGGATGGCTGCATCAACTCGATTCTATGCACACTAACCTTCGACCACTTCCAAAACCCAGAGAAGGCGGCGGAAGAGTTCTCAAGGGTTCTCAAACCCAGAGGTCTATGCCTCATCACCACCTTCAACAGCCACACCCTCAGAGAATTCCAACATCGAATAGGGATACCGGAGGACAAAGTCCCCTTCAAAACAGAGGAGATGCCACCCACACTCATCCACGAGGTAGGCCACTCAGCCAGAGAGGTGGAGGAACTCCTAAAATCAAAAGGCTTCAAAACCATAGGGGTGAGGGGATGCTGCTACTGGCATATAATCCCCTATCCAAACTATCCCCAATGCCTCGATAAGCTGCTAAACACTCTGAAACCCCTCATAAAGTATGCCGAGATACATGCAACCCTATTCTCGAAGAACCATCGATAGAGCTGGTGCGGGGGGTGGGATTCGAACCCACGTAGGCCTAAGCCACGGGATCTTGAGTCCCGCCCCTTTAGCCACTCGGGAACCCCCGCCTCAGAGATAGATGTTCCATAGGGATGGCTTAAAACCTTACTCCACCTTCATACAGGATGATGAGGGTCTCCATAAGCCTCGGTGGAAGCCTCCTCAAAGACCTCGAAGACTTCCGGAGATACGCAGATGTGTTGAGGAG
>CAZGKJ010000056.1:0-6272 GCA_964525955.1 uncultured Candidatus Bathyarchaeia archaeon | reverse complement strand
GGGATTTGAAAGCCATATCCATATGCCTCAAAGATTCTCCATGCGATGATTTGAAATATGCGAGAATCGTTGCAGACTTCCTCGACATCGAGCATCTAATCCTCCTCTTCGACCTAGATGAGCTCGAGGAGGGCATCAGGGAGACCATAAGGGTGTTGAAGACCTTCGACCCCATGGAGGTGCGCAACAGCGCCGCCATCTACATGGCCTTAAGATATGCGAGGGATATCGGCGGCGAGCTCATCATGACTGGGGATGGGGGAGATGAGCTCTTTGCGGGATACAGCTTCCTCTACAATCTCAGCCTCGATGAACTCGACCTCAAAATTAGGAGGCTTTGGAGGAGGATGAGCTTCTCATCAGTCAAGCTTGGAGAGGCGCTGGGGATGGAGGTGAGGCAGCCCTACCTCGATCGGGAGGTGATGTCTTTCGCCGAGAGACTTGACTCAAGATTCAGGGTGGGATTTAGAGATGGGAGAAGATATGGGAAGTATATTCTTCGAGTCGCCTTCGAGGATCAGCTTCCAGATGAGATAGTTTGGAGGGTTAAGGTTCCAATAGAGGGTGGATGTGGAACATCGACCCTGCCAAAAATCTTTGAGGATGACATCAAGGATTTCGAGGAGTTGAGGGAGAGATATTTCATTGAAGATGGCGTAAGGATTAGGAGCCAGGAGCAGCTATTCTACTATCAGATCTATCGAAGTCTCTTCGGTCCACCCCATCCAGATGGATCTACGGGGAAGATCTGCCCGATGTGTCATTCAAATGTCTCAGAGGATGCAACACACTGCAGGGTATGCGGCGCCTATCCAATTTAACGCATAGGCCTGAAATGTCGTCACCGTCACGGATGGAGAAAGCCCTGAGCATAGAAGTTGAGGAGTGTCGCCAGGGCGTAGCCCACCATACCGGCGATGAGAACTCGTTTTATGCCGAATCTACCGGCCATGAGGCCCGCTGAGATTTTGATGAGTATATATCCGATGAGATATGCGGTTCCGAGGAGTCCCGCCTGGGCGTGAGTGAGGCCCATCTCTCCCTAGGATTGGGAGCAGGGGTGGCAGAGGTATATGGAGACCCATCCAAACCAGCAGAGCATCAGAACGGTGTAGCTGTAACTCCAACCCCTCTATATCACCTCCACGTGAGGCTGCGAGATGGAAAAAGCATATATATCTCTCCCGAGGGGGTGAGTGCGGTGATTTATCTGCTTACCCCGGCGCTCCTCATCGCCATCCTCTTCATCATCCTAATCCTCGGATTGATAGCCCTCTTCGTCTCCATTTACAATCGCCTATATAGGCTTAGGAACTCTGCTGAGGCAACCCTGGGCCAGGTTAGGGTCGCCCTGAAGAAGAGGCTTGACATGATAGAGCAGCTCCTAGAGGCGGTGAAGAGCTACGCCAAGTTTGAGCGGGAAACCTTCGAGAGTGTGACGAGGCTTAGGGGGGCGGTCTTCACCGCCGGCCCAGGCGACCTAAGGGAGATAGACCGCGAGTCGAGGAGGATACTCGGCGGGATAATGGCCGTGGCTGAGAGCTACCCAGAGCTTAGGACCTCCGAGACCGTCTCGGTTCTAATGGACTCTGTGAAGGAGGTGGAGACGGAGGTCGCCAGGCATAGGTATACCTACAACAACATCGTCCAGGAGTTCAACATAATGTTGGATACCATCCCTCCAGGTTTGTGGCCTCCTCCCTAGGGATGTCTAAGATGGAGTATCTTGAGTTTGAGGTGAAGGAGAGGCCTAAAATCGAGTTCTAGGTGACTCCATGGGTGAGGCTAGGCAGCTCTCGATCGTGCTTCTCTCGACACTCTTCATAGGTGTCTTAGGCCTAGCCCTCGCCCCTAGGATACCGAGGATGATATCTGGGTGGATGTGGTGGTTGAGGAGTATCAAGCCACCATATATCCCAATGGAACCCTCGTCGAGGATTATCTATACCGCATCGAGGTTTCAGGGAGGTATCGGATGCTCTACAGGGCATGGGAGGTCCCCCTATCGGTGGAGAGGCTTGACAGACCCTACGTCGAGCCTGTTAGGGTTGAACCTCCAATCGGAGCCGTTGGATATGTGAGGGATCACTATGGACGTGTATGGGCCTCCGCCCACGCCCAGGATATAGCGACGCTGGCCGAGTTCGATGAGGCCGGATGCTACAACCCCGAGAGGTTTGATGCAGGCGAATATCGGATTCGATACGTCTTCAAGCTTCACCCCCCAATTCGATATGATGGGGAGCACTGCCATCTAAACCTCCTCCTCGCCGATGGCCACCTCCCATATCTGAAGGTCGTCATCCGCATCGTCGATGGGGGATTGGTGGAGGTCGCCCCCTATCCAGCCTCTATGAGGGTGTTGAAGCGTGAGGATGGGGTTGAAATCCATGGGAGCAGCGGAATGGATGAGGTGCTCGGCGTGGAGCTCCTTCTCAAGGCGGAGGCTCTAAGCCTTCTGGAGGGCTTTGTGGAGGAGGCGGAGGGGCTGGAGGCTTCGATGGCCTGGGCTAACCGCCTATATAGGGCTCAATATCTCTTGGTGGAGGGCCTCCGCCTCACGTCGATGCTCCTCACCCTCCTCTCCCCTGATCCTCCTAGGTCTCTACCTGAGATATGGGAGGGAGAGGCACTTTGTGATTCCCCGATATCTCAGCTATGTTCCAAATCCCAGGAGGAAGCCATGGGTTGTGAACCTCGTCTTCAAGAGCGATGCCCTGGACTTTGACGAGGACGGCTTCTACGCCACCCTCCTAGACCTGCATAGGAGGAGGAAGATCGAGATCGATGTGAGGGGGGAGTCCCTTCTGATCCGAGTCTTGGACCCCCATGTAGACGATGAATATGAGAGGCGGGCCCTAAGGCTGATCTCGAAGCTCTCCATAGGTGGAGTCCTGAACACCAGTCTTTTTAAGGAGCTGGCCGAGAGCAGGGACGCCCTCCTAGGTTTGATGGATGATATCCGATACCTCACCATGAGCCCGGGTAGGAGGGTTGCCCTCAAGCTCATCATCAGCGGCAAGGGGAGGGTTGTCTAGCTTATCCCGACCTCCATAATCCTCATCGCCGCCTCCTTCGTCGCCATGCTCACCCTCCCCTACATGCACTCCCTCACCCTCGAGGCCCTCACATACTCGGCGCTCCTCCTGATCCAAGCTATCATCGCCTTCTCAGCCCCCTCAACCCTCTTCGGGAGGTGGAGGGGCTTCACCTATAAGGAGAAGCTCGAGTGGGACTCCTTCAGGAGATTCCTATCGGATATGACCATGATAAAGCGCTACGCCCCCCAAGACCTCTCCATCTGGGGGGATTGGCTCATCTATGGGACAGCCCTAGGCGTGGGGGACAAAGTAGTCGAGGCGATGAGAAGCCTAAGCATCCCCCTCATCGATGCTGCGATAGCCCAAACCATGACCACCGCCTTCAGACCCATCATCACAGCATCAAGACCCACCAGAGGAGGCGGGGGGGAGAGTGGGAGGCTTCGGAGGCGGAGGAGGCTTCGGCGGAGGAGGCGGAAGGGTAAGATAAACTATATGGTGGGCCCGAAGAGATTTGAACTCTTGATCTCTCGGTTATCAGCCGAGCGCTTTAACCAGGCTAAGCTACGGGCCCACCAACTCTTTTTGAGGAGAGGAGGTTCTTATAAATCTTTAACTCGACCTTTTTCTGAGTTGGAGCCGCTGACGATATGGTTTCTGGGAACCGGTGGAGGTCGTTTCGTCACTGTGACTCAGCGTCGTAGGACGGCTGGCCTCCGCCTGGTTTGGGGTGATGTGCATCTTCACATCGATCCTGGGCCTGGGGCTCTCGTCTTCTCAAATTGGTCTGGCTTGAGTCCTCAGAAGTTGGATGCGGTTGTCGTCACTCACTGCCATCCCGATCATTATTGTGATGCTGAGGTTCTCATCGAGGGTATGACGAGGGTGACCACTAAGCGTAGGGGTGTCCTGGCTGCTTCGAGGAGTGTCCTCCAGGGTGTTGATGATATTGGGCCTTCCATCTCATCCTATCATCAGGGTTTGGTTGAGAGGGTTGTTGTCTTGGAGCCTGATGTATCCTTTGAGGTTGGGGATGTCGGCATCGAGGCCTTGAGGGCTATGCATAGTGATCCAGCCACCGTCGGCTTGAGGCTTGATTTCCCCGATGTCGGCTCCATCGGCTATACATCCGATACGGCCTACTTCGAAGGCGTCAGCGAAGGCTACAGGGGTGTTAGGCTGCTGATCCTCTGCACCATGAGGCCTCGTGGAGCTCCCCTACCGCTTCACCTCTCCGTGGATGAAGCCTTGAGGATTATGGAGGAGGCGAGGCCGAGATGCGCTGTGCTCACCCACTTCGGCATGAGGATGCTCAACGCAGGTCCAGAGGCTGAGGCTCAGTATCTCGAGGCTGAGACGGGGATTCCCACCGTGGCTGCGAGGGATGGGATGAGGGTGACCCTCGGCGAAGTCGTAGAGGTGAGGGGTCCCAGGAAGCGGGAGGAGCCGAGGATCATAGAAGCCTAAAAGGTGGAAAGATATATCTACCCCTTAAAGGGGTATGATTATCGCAGGTCTGAGGGGGTGAGTCGAATCGTCCCCAGGACGCTTAACCCCAAAGGGGAGCTCCACCCTACACATCTTAGCGTTTAGGATTCTAAGGGTTGAGCATAGCCCCCTCAGGCCTATGAAGTTTAGAGCGTTGGGAGGTGTTCTATTTGAGGCCGCTGCCTAAGGAGATAGACTTCCTAGCCATGGAGGAGAAGTGGCAGAGACTATGGGAGGAGTGGGGCATCTACCGATACGACTGGGAGGACGACTCCCGGCCCAGATACTCCATAGATACGCCGCCACCCTACCCAAGCGGAGACTTCCACATGGGAAACGTCCTAAACTGGACCTACTTCGACATAGTCGCCAGATATAAGCGAATGAGGGGTTACAACGTCCATTTCCCACAGGGATGGGACTGCCATGGACTGCCGACGGAGGTGGCCGTGGAGAAGGCCCACGGCATAAGGCGTTCGGATGTCCCAGCCGACGAGTTCAGGAAGCTATGCGAGGAGTGGATTGAGACCTACATCGACGTGATGAAGAGGGCCATCATTAGACTGGGGTGCAGCGTAGACTGGAGCCTCGAATACAGAACCATGGACCCCGATTATATGCGTAAGATCCAGCTCAGCTTCCTCATCCTCTATGAGAGGGGCTTTATCTATAGGGGGGAGCACCCCATCAACTGGTGTCCAAGATGCGAGACGGCCATCGCCGACGCTGAGGTGGAGTATGAACACCGTAAGGGACGCCTATACACCATCGCCTTCGGCCTAAAAGATGGGGAGGTCCTTATCGCCACCACAAGGCCTGAGTATATACCGGCCTGCGTCGCCCTCGCAGTGCATCCAAGGGATGAGCGTTACAGAAATCTCGTAGGCCAGGAGGCGAGGGTGCCCCTCTCCGAGCGTTGGGTTCCCATAATAGAGGATGAGGGCGTCGACCCAGAGTTCGGCACCGGAGCCATGATGATCTGCACCTATGGAGACAAGAGTGACGTCCTCATGGTGGCGAGGCATAGGCTTCCGGTGATAAAGCTCATCGATGAGCGTGGACGTATGACGGAGCTTGCAGGCCCCTATGAGGGGCTGAGCATATTGGAGGCTCGTGAGGCCATAGTCAGAGACCTCGATAGAGCTGGGCTGTTGAGAGGCGTCGAGGAGATCGAGCAGGATGTAGGCGTCTGCTGGAGATGTAAGACGCCGATCGAGATTCTGTCGAAGGAGCAGTGGTTCATGAGGACGACGGCGCTCACCGACAGGGTTGTGGAGATGGCGCTGAAGATAAAGTGGTATCCAGATTGGATGAAGTATAGGCTCATCGACTGGGCAAGGTCTCTGGATTGGGATTGGGTGCTGAGCCGTCAAAGGGTCTTCGCCACACCCATACCAGTCTGGTATTGTAAGCGCTGTGGAGCCGTGAAGCTCGCAGAGCCTGATGAGCTTCCCGTCGACCCGAGATATACACAGCCCAAAACACCCTGCCCAAAATGCGGCTCAAGGGAGTTCGAACCCGAGACCGATGTGCTTGACACCTGGTTTGATTCGTCGCTGACCTGCGCCATCCACGCTGGCTGGCCAGATAGACCTGATTGGCGTAAGCTCTTCCCAGCCTCCATACAGCCTAATGGTCAGGACATCATCAGAACCTGGACATACTACCTCATGGTGAGGCATCTCGCCCTCTTCGATGAGGCGCCCTATAAGGCTGTGCTGATCAACGGCATGGTTCTCGGCA
>CAZGKJ010000055.1:0-6298 GCA_964525955.1 uncultured Candidatus Bathyarchaeia archaeon | reverse complement strand
GTCTCGTAGTTTAGGAAGAGCTTCCAGCAGGGCTGGTAGAGGGCCTCACGATGCTCCGTGAGCGTCGTGTAGAGCCGTTTATAGCCATATTCATCGGGGTTCTCGAAGGCGAGGCTTCCAGGGTCGAGGAAGGGGGAGAGGGGGGCGATGAAGGGATGTATGCGTCCATCGCCGAGGCGCTTCAGGAGGCTCCTGGAATACTCGACGGATTTGAGGGCGGATTCATAGCTCTGACCTGGGAGGCCGATCATGAAGAAGATGTCGAAGCGTTCACAGCCAAGCTTCAATGCATTCCGGATGCATCTCTCCATCTCCCCAGTCGAGTAGGGTCTGCCCTGTCGACGTCTGATCTCATCGTCATGGCTCTCCGGCGATATCTCAAGGGTGAAGCTGCCGCAGCACTCAGCCATCTTATCGAGATACCACCTTGGAGCTGGGGTGAAGAGCTCCATGGTGATGGTGTTGTCGATGCCTTCACGTCTTATACCCTCCAACACCTCCTCGGCGTATCTGCGGCCTCCCTGCCTGAGGTCTCCGAGGAGGAAGATGGGGGAGTGGAAATACTCCGAGACGACGGCCATCTCCTCCACGAGGCGTTCAGGGGACTTGAAGGCCGGTTTGGGCCTGTTGAAGAAGTTTTTGAAGGCGTATCTGGAGCCTCCACAGGTGACGCAGTTGTATAGACACCCCTTACAGGTGAGGAGCGCCGTGAAGGGATAATCCATGAAGTTTTCATAGGGGAGATGACTCTCAAGGTCTCTATGCCTCAAAACCAGGCGGACCATGGCTCCGTAGTCGAGGGTTAGCTCATCAAGGCTCTCGGGGACGTAGGTGAGGGGATTGACATGCTTCTCCCCGTCTTTGTCTCTCCAGGTTAGATTCTCCACGTCGACGGGTTCGCTTCCCCGCTCTATATGCTCCATCAGCCTCAGCAACGGCTCCTCCGTTGAGTCCCCCCTCAAAACATAATCCACCTGGGGATAATCCCCTATGATCTCCCTGTGATAATAGGTGGCTGACAACCCCCCGAGGATGATAGGGACATCGGGGTGAATCCTCTTGACGAGAGCCGCTACATCGAGGCCCCCCGCCGCGTGGACTAGCCAGTGGAGGTCTATGCCGAAGGCCTTAGGGTTCAGCTTCTCGATGAGTCTCTCCACATCGAGTTTCGGGTCTCTCAGCATCTTGACGGCGAGGTTTATGATGCGGGCGTGGTATCCATGCTCCTCGAGGTAGGAGACGAGGCTGACGTAGCCGAGGGGATACATCTCGAAGATGGGCGTCGAGGGTATGACATCGCTTATGGGGCCATACATGGCGAAGCGTCTGCGGAAGTCATAGACACTCGGCGGATGCAGCAGCACCAGATCGGGGTCAGCCATCATCTCAGCCTTGAGTCCACCCTATTTAACCGCTCACCCTTATAAGTGGTAGCCACTTATAGTGGGTCTCCATCCCTCACGGCCATAATCTCCTCAATCCTCACCAACTCCTCGGGGGTGTTGATGTTATAGAAGGTTTGAAGCTGGGGGTCTAAGGCTCTCAGCTCCTCCGTCGAGATGTATAGCACCCTATTTAGATGCCTCAGTATGGCCCTCAGTTCCCTCCTTCCCTCCATAAGGCTCTCTCGGCAAGCCTTCAGGGATGTCTCAACCCTATAGGCTGCGTGGAGGGGCTCCAGGTAGCCGTTGGGCCATCTTGGGATGGCTGCGTCGAATCCCTCAACCCTCTCGAGGAGGCGTCTAAGAACCTCAACCCTCAGGAGGGGGGAGTCGCAGGGTAGGGCTAAGGCATAGGATCTATGAGCCGCCGTCAATCCTGTGTATAAACCCATTAGGGGGCCATACCCCTCCTCCAAGTCTTCTAGGAGCTCCACACCCCCTGGGAGTATACCCCTAAGAGCCTTGGAGGCCTCCCTCCCCGATACGACGATGATCTCATCAGCCACCTTTAAGGCCGCCTCCACGGCGTAGGAGATTAGGGGTCTCCCCTGGAGCTCCACGAGGGGTTTAGGCCTCCCAAGCCTCCTCCCCCCTCCCCCAGCGAGGATGATGGCCGACATCCCAAACCCTTCGAAGACCTAATTATAATCTATTGGCCTACACCCCGTGATGAGGATTCTGGTTGCAGGCGTCGGAAACAGGCTGATGGGAGACGACGGCTTCGGCCCGAGGGTTGTTGAGCTCCTCTCCCAGAGACCTCTACCAACAGACGTCGAGGTGAGAGACATAGGAACCGCAGGCCTCACCATCGCCACAGATCTGGCTGACTACGACGCCGTCATATTCCTCGACTCAATAGACCTCGAGGGAGCTCCAGGAACCCTGAAGATGATGAGGGTTGAGATAGAGGATGAGGGGGAGGTGGAGACGCTGGCGAGGCTGACGCTCCACGAGGTAGGCCTCGAAGGCCTCCTGAGATTCGCTAAGGCCCTCGGCGTCCTCCCCAGCATCGTCTACATAATCGGCTGTAAACCCCGCGGTGTTGAGCCTGGGATAGGCCTCTCACTTGAGGTTGAGGAGGCTGCTCACAGGGCTGTGGAGATGGTCTTAGAAATCATACGGGAGCTGAGAAAAAGTTTGGATTAACAGATCGGTATCTCCCTTATGCATCTATCACCCTGGTAGAGGTGGACACAGCAGGCGAGGCAGGGGTCGAAGCTCCTGATGGTTCTAACGACATCGATGCCGCTCAGCTCCCCCTCCATCGGCTCCGTTATAGGCGTGCCGATGATGGCATCCTCGTAGGGGCCGAGGTCGACGTCGCTCAGCCTCGGCCCAGCATTCCATCCACTTGGGGTGATGACCTGATAGTTCTGTATGCGCTGACCCCTCATCACAACCCAGTGGGCTAGGGCGCCCCTCATCGCCTCAGTCATCCCCACGCCCATGCCGTCCTTAGGCTTCTCATACTTCCTCCAAACCTCAACCCTCCCAGTCTTCACCATCTCCAAGGCCTGCAACAGCTGATTATACATGACGTAGGCCGTGTAGGCGTAGTAATAGGCCCTAGCCCTGATGCGCTCCACTGTGTTCACCCTTTCAGGTATCTTCCACTCAAACTCCATCTCGTCTACGACCTTATAACCGGCGACGGCGGCTTTTGGAAGCGTGAACTTTAGGCTGCTCCCCGTCGACTCAGGGACGTTTCCAGCCTTGGCTGTAACCCACATCCTGGCTATTGGGCCTGCCTCAAGGGCGTGGGCGAAGCCGTCCACACGCCTCCTCCAGTCCTCCCATCTAGGCGATCCAGCCCAGCTATACTTAGAGTCCCAAGCCTTATAGGGGCCAGGCTTAGGCTTAGTCTCCTTATTCCATGGATGCTTAGCATCCAGGGGGTTTCCAGCTGGATCCTCGGCGATGCTAGGCCCAGCCCAGTCCTCATAGTAGCTCCTGTCAACGAACTCCCTCACGCCTACGTTTATCTCTATCAAGTCCTGTGTGACGAGTTCGCCGTCTATCACTACGCCCGGCGAGACGGCTCGCTTCAGCCCCCAGCTGGGCATATCCTCATAGTTCGCCGTGTAGGCCTCTGGGTCGTCGTAGGCCCCGTAGGAGAGGAGGTTTACCTTCCTTGAGCCGCACTCCTCGTAGCCGAGGGAGAGGACGAAGTCGAGGAGGTCATCCATCACGGGTATGAACTCCTTGGCAAATGCGACGTGATGAGCCAGCATGGCGGCATACTGCTCCAGATCCGTAGGCGTCAGAGTCTTCGCCACCCCTCCAGGGACTATGGAGACGACGTGGGGATGCTTACCGCCGAGAAGCGAAGCCATCTTCCGACCCAGTTTCTCTATGGCCAGAGACCTCAGCCAAAGCTCCCCTGAGAGCGGGTTGAGGGCTCTCATGATGTCGGTGATGGTCTTATAGCCGTGGAGCTTCGCATTCGGAGCCTTCGCCTTCTCCGCCTTCTCCCACCAGTCGGGGTTCCACTTCTTCACAGCCGCCTCGCTGTAGTCTGGCCCCTCGAGGACGAGGCATCCGAGAGCCGCATCGTAGAGCTGCTCAGCCCCGTGGAGGAAGTTTCTGAGCAGCACTCCCATCGGCGGCGGCGGGGCCTGATAGGCCATGTCCACTGCCTGAACGGAGGCGATGGCGTGGGGTGTTGGGCAGACTCCGCAGATACGCTGCGTGATCCAGATGGCGTCAGCGGGTTCACGCCCCTTCAATATGATCTCGAAGCCCCTGAACATCACGACGAAGCTGTGGGCGTCGACATAGACCCCCTTCTCGAGGTCTGCGACGGCGTGGATGCCTAAGTGCCCCTCCAGCCTCGTCATCGGCTCGATCAGGACTTCCTTCTTCACCATTTTCACCACCTCACAGCTTCCTCCCCACGAGCTTCTCCTCAAATCTATGCCAGACGGCGTCGAGTCCCGCGATTATTCCACGTATCTTCTCCGCGATGAAGAACGTCGCAGGCGCCTTCTTCAGGAACGGCCCATAAGGTTCATCGGGGAACTCCGGCTCTGTGCATCCTATACAGATGCCGCCGATGGCTGTGCATCCCCCGACGCCCTCTATGAATCCCCTCTTCGGGGCGTCGCAGTGGCTTATCGGCCCCTTACAGCCGAGGAGGCCCATGCAGTATGGCTCCCCGAAGGCGTGGCTTGTCTTCCCATCTGAGTATAGGCCAGCCCTCGGACAGTTGTCGTGAACGGTCTGTCCAAATATATATTTTGGCCTATGCCACTCATCCAGCTCCGGCAGCGGTAGATATCCCCTCACGGCTAGGACTGCGTGGGCTAAAACCTCGGCGAGATGCTCCCCGTGAACTGGGCATCCAGGGACGTTGATTATGGGGATTCCAGCCTTACTCCTCCAGTCTCTGCCGAGGAAGTCCATCATCCCCATCGCGCCCGTCGGATTCGGCTTTCCATGGGGTATGCCTCCGAAGCTTGAGCATGTTCCAGCGGCGACAACTGCAACCGCCTTATCGGCGAGTTTCTTTAGGCGCTCTGAGAAGGTTATGGGTCTGCCCTCCTCCTCTCCGATGGCGCACCAGTATCCCTCCCCGGCCTTATCCTCATCTGGGACGGCTCCCTCGACGACGAGGACGAAGGGTTCGAGCTCCCCCTTCTCGGCGGCCTCCACAGCCTTCAAGGCCTCCTCACCCCAGGGGAGCATGATGGTCTGATGGTAGTCGAGGGTTATTCCAGCGGCCTGGGGTATGAAGCCCGTGAGGATGTCGACGAGGCTTGGATGCGTTGCGTTCAGGAAGGAGACTGTGCACCCTGTGCATGCCTGCCCCGAAATCCAGATCACATGTATCTTCTCAGGCTCCAATTTTCTCCTCCCTCCAAGAAGTCTCCTCTACTCTCCTCTCGGCCTATTTATTGTTTTACCCAAAATTTTAGGCATCCTAAAATTCTGATGAGTTAAAGATTAAATAGGGTTATTGGGGGAGTATTGGGGAGTGGACGCCGAATGATCCATATAGGCGGATATATCGCCTTCTGGCTCTTCACCGCCCTCTTCATAGCCTTCCTCTCCATAGCAATCCTCACATCTAAGCTCTTAGCCCCGATGAAGCCTAATCCGATTAAGAGGAACATCTATGAGTGTGGTCAGCCCCCCTTTGGGAGGGCCCTCAGCTTCAGGGTGACGGGGGCCCTAAGATACTTTGGATACGCCGTCGTCTTCTTCGCCCTCGACGCCTTCACATGGATCATCCTAACCTCTGTCTATGCTCCGACCCCCATCACCATAATGGCCGTCGCCCTCTACACAATCATTATCCTCATCGGTATAGGATACTTCCTCTCAGAACTCGGTAAGTTGGTGAGGTGATATGGCTGAGAGGTTGACAGCCCCAATCTATGGAGTCGTCGACTACCTGCTGACATGGGCGAGGAAGTTCAGCATCTGGCCAGTCCACTTCGTCACCGGCTGTTGTAGCCCAGAGTTCATGCAGGTCTCAGGCTCCAGATTCGATATGGAGCGGTTGGGCGTCCTCCCCTTCGCCAGCGTCAGGCAGTGCGACTGCCTCATGGTTGTCGGCGTAATCTCGAGGAAGATGGGTGAACGGGTTAAATACCTCTATGAGCAGATGGGTGAGCCTAAATTCGTAGTCTCCGTCGGAGCCTGCCCCACAGGTCGAGGCCCCTTCTACGACTCCTACGCCACCGTCGCCATCGACGATCTGGTGCCCGTCGACGTCTATATACCTGGATGTCCTCCGAGGCCTGAGGCCATAATCCACGGCCTGATGTTGTTGCAGGAGAAAATACGAAGGGAGTGTGGATTCCGTGCAGGCAAGGAGTGAGGAGGAGCTCGTAGAGGAGCTGAAGCGGGAGCAT
>CAZGKJ010000054.1:0-6450 GCA_964525955.1 uncultured Candidatus Bathyarchaeia archaeon | reverse complement strand
TGAGGAGAGCCGTCGCCGAGGCGAGGATGAGGGAGTTGGAGGGGGAGCTGGAGGAGATCGCCCCACTTTTGGAGAGGATGCCATTGGACTTTGTGGTTAGAAGCATCAGGGAGGATCGTGAGGGGAGATGATCTTCGACGCCAGCTCCATCTACCTCCTAATCAAGCTGAGGAAGCTCACACCCCTCGCCGAAGAGATCACCATAGACCTAGCCATCTATGAGCTGGGAAACGCCCTATGGAAAGGCTTCAGGAGAGGGCTGCTTACGAGGGAGGGAGCATTGAAATCGATGGGGATCATCCAGGAGATATTCCAAAACATGAGGGTGATAAGATTCGAGGAGCTCGACATGGAGGAAATCCTGAAGCTGGCCGCCGAGACGGAGCTAACCTTCTACGACGCCACATATCTACACCTAGCCCTAAAGCTGGGGGAGGAGATCATCACAGAGGACGAGAGACTGAAGGCGAAAGCCATAGAGAAGGGAGCCACAGCACACTCAGCGATGGAGATTTAAGACCTTGGAGCCGGGTGAGGGATTCGAACCCCCGTGTAGCTGCTCTGCAGGCAGCCGCCTCGCCACTCAGCCAACCCGGCCCGATATAGATCGCTTCAAAAGATGAGATTTTAATCTTGCTCCGAGCAGCCTCTCAGGTTCCCTCTGTAAGGTTGTTACTGGAACCTTGTTGGGAGTCCTGCGATGAGAATTGGTGGAAGGTATCCCTTTGATTATTTTTAGTCAGCTAATGCCACAACCTCTGTAGATACCACCCGACGAACCCTCAATCCTCTTTGTGAGATTCATGATCGTAAAGCTGGGTCAGTCGCAGTCCTTTAGAGCCTCTCAATTCTCTTTGTGAGATTCTTCGGAGAAGACTCAGGCCCAAATCGAAGTTTACATAATTATCTCTCAATTCTCTTTGCGAGATTCCGTATCTCTCATAAGGAAGAAGCGGCTCTACATCCTCTATTGCTCTCAATTCTCTTTGTGAGATTCAGCAAGACCTCAGGCCGGAAGTTCAACTTCCTCCACGTGGACTTTCAATTCTCTCTATGAGATTCCCGTGATCGATGAGAGAATTAGGGAATTAGCGATTAGGGAGCTCTCAATTCTCTCTATGAGATTCGAGAAAACGCTGACATGCCTCTGCCTACCGGCGGACTATGACTCTCAATTCTCTTTGTGAGATTCCCACAAACCCTAACCTTCGCATAGCTATAAGCCGAGGCTGCTCTCAATTCTCTTTGTGAGATTCTTTTAAATGATTTAATGAAAAAACAGCTCCTATTATTGCTCTCAATTCTCTTTGTGAGATTCAGACCCCTTTCCTGGGGATTCTACTTCAATATCTTTAGAAAAACCCATATAAGTTTTATGGGCCACCTCGTGACCCCGGAATCCGCAGGGACATTTATAAAGAGCCAAGAAGTGGATTTAGTTTTCCTTTGGAATATATCTTATCATCCCCAATCCGGCTGTTCTCCCTCCCCCCACATGGCTGTATTCTGCGAATCGTAGGAGTGCGTCGGTTATTCTTGCCCATCGCTTCCTATATAGGTCTTCGGGTAGGCTGTATTGGACGACTCCCCTGAATCCTACGATGAATCTCCTTAGGGCCTCATCCTCATATAATCTGACTGTTTTGATGCCCTCTGGGAATCCTGAGAGGGAGACACCCATGGAGTTTATCCATCGATTATATCTGGGATAGTTGAAGTGGCTGTCCGAATAGCTCCTCCACAATCTTAGGAGGCTCCTCATCATCATGATTGGCTCTGGGAGTGGATGAAACCTCCTCGCCCTCCTAAGGCGCCTGGCGTCGACTCCACCGGGTGGCAGCCTGAAGGGGAAGAGCCTTGAGGCTATGAGGGGTGAAAACCTGAAGTAGGTGGGTGTGAGGAACTCTATGCTGAAGCTTCTGACAGGCTTACCCCCCTCCAACAATTGGGAATATTTAACCTGCTCCACAGAGACCTCAAGGGGCAAGGCCTCAACGCCTTGCAGCCTTATCGGGGCATCCTCCGCCAGGGCTTCAAAGACCCTCGATGTGATCTCCCGTTCAAGGAGGGTGAAGCGTATCTTGCATATCGAGGGGGCTGGGAGCCGTTCATATACTATGCTCCACCCCTTTGGTGTTAGGGTTAGGATGGGTGTGGAGGAGAAGGGTGCAAGGCGGGGAGAGGAGTGAAGATGCTCAGCATACTCCACATCCACACTTCTCAGGAGCTCGTAGATGATGCCCCTTGAGGCGAACCCTGAATAGCTCTGGAATGTTAGGGGCTTCTCCACCTGAAACTTGATCTCCAATATCGTTATAGGCAATCCTGCATATCGATGAAACCGAACTCAACTTAGACCTTTCTACATATCCAAAGCCATCCACAGGCCTGACACCTCCCTCCAGGCCTGGGGGGAGGCGGGGGAATCTTCTCCTCCCTCAGAATCCTGTTTATCTGATTTATCGTCCACCTGATATGCCTCCTCATCCCCTCAGTTACAGGCATATCATAGACCTTACCTGAGGGGAGATATCTCAGTATGATCCTCCGGACGGGTCTACCCAGCTTTTCCTCGGCCAACATGGCGTAGGCGACGGCCTGATATAGATGATCCCTCTTAGGCTTATCCCCAAGGGGCTCCGAGCGCTTAACCTCCACCACTGCGAGTTCTCCATCTATATCCACCACCATATCCACTATACCCTTTAACCCAAGGCGCTCCGAGGCTATGTAGAGGGAATTCCACCTCCTCCTCACCCTTGTCCTCCTATCCCCACCCAGCGTTAGACGCTTCCCCTCCCGCATCTCCTCCACCGCATGCCCCTCCAATCCCTCAATCATACTTTCCGTAAGCCTCTCCCCAACCCCGAGAACCCCCAGGAAGTAGATGATGCGAGGGCAATAATGGAAGAGCTTAATCCAGGTTACCGGTATCAACTCCTCATCAGACAAGGATTCCCTCAGCCTCCTCGCTGTATTCCTCATAGGGTTGCCCTATGATTATTCTCAGAGATAAGTCTGCTCGGCAGATGACGTAGATCTGGATGTTCCCTCTGGCATCATTGAAAGCTCTGCGTAAGGCTGCGGCCAACTCCTTTCTCGCCGCACTGTTCAGTATGCCTAGGAAGGCGCTCTTCTGTATCCTGGCTAGGCCGAAGCGTTTGCAGATGTCGCTTATCCTGGCTCTGATGTCGTCCTCGGTGATGTCGTAGATGACGAGTGTATGCATCCCAGGTCACCTCATCGTGAAGGGTGTATACCCCTCCGCCTTATCCAGGAGGTAGAGGGCTAGCCTCCTGGCTTGGAGGAGTATGTGGTCTCCAAGCGGCAGGCTTCGATTCTTAAAGGTGTAGGTCTCGTCGAGCCTCTTGTAGAATGCCCTCACCAATTCGAGTCTAGCCTCCCTGCTCAGCCGATCATCATCCATTATCCTCGATGGCTCCAGGGTTCTCAGCAGCCTCAGGACAACCCTATCTACGATGGGCTGTCTGAACTCCTCCATCAAATCCATGGCGAGGGCAGGCCTCCTAGGCGAATCCTTATGGAGGAAGCCCACGTAGGGTTCGAAGCCGACGTATTCCAGCGCTATTAGAACCTCGCTGGCCAATAGTCCATAGCCGTAGTTTAGGAGTAGGTTGGCTGGGTCTCTGGGCCTGTCGAAGCGCTTCTTCCGCCCTGGGAATTCCAGTCCCTCGGGTAGGAGCTCCTGGAACACGGACCAGTAGGCCTCCGCCGCTTCAGCCTCCAGGCGCATAATCTCCATGCGTTCTTCCTCTAGGTCGCAGCCCTCGTGGAGCCTTATTCGTTCAGCCATCTCTGAGATGATCTCCGCCGCCTCCAGCAGTCTCTTGGCTGCTGCCCTGTTTCTTCGCAGCCTATCTCTCCCAGCGTGGTATACGATGGCCCTCTGGTTCACAACCTTACCCCAGGCAAATCTCTTAGCTAGGTATAGTCCTCGACCATCTCTCTGCGCCTCGTATTGGCTTCTCTTCAGCCTTATGGCTCCACCCCTAACGGGCAGCATCTTAGCCGCCGGGAACCCTGTGCCGGAGAGGAGTATGAGTGGAATCCGATGGCGGGCCAGCAGCCTTAAGAATGCGGTGGATAGGGTGGCTCCCCTGGTTGTGACGATGACCCTACTTATCTGGGGTGGAGCCACCTCAACCAGGGTTTTATCACGCTCCCTGACGACGATCATCCCCCTCTTAACGCCGATGAACAGCCCCGGCTTATTGACGACGAGCCTCAACCCATCTCACCTATGCAGACTGGATAATAGGGGCAGTATCTTGGACATCTAGGGGGCTTCCCAGGGTCTCTCCCCACCTCCAACAGCGTATAGGCCTCGTCTCTGAGCTCTAGGAATTCCCTCCGCAGCTCATTCCCTATGAGGAAACATCTAATCCTAAATCTTGGAACATCATCTCTAACTCTGACGTAGGTGATGATGCCGTAGTTTATTGGGATTCCCTCCTCAGCCTCTAGGGCGAGGGCGTAGCCCGTGACCGTATATGGGTGGAAATCCCTCACCTCCCCCGTTTTGAGGTCTGCGACGGCGTTGTAGGGTGTGTATATGTCGACGCTCAGCTCCCTGCCTAGGCCTACGAGGCTTCCATCAACCTTCCTCTCCAAGATGGGTGGTATGGCGATGCTCATTATGGAGTCGGAGGTGGCATGAGGATACTTTGATAGGGCCTGATCAACCTTCGCAGCCGCCTGGATAACCAGAAACCTATAGAGAGATAATGCCTCGCATCTCAAAGCGGCATGATCCTGGGGTTTAAGTCTGGCGGTTCTTCCCTCCGCCCTCATGAGAATCCCATCAACTATCACCTCAGCCTGGTGGAGAAGCCTATCAAGGATGACGTAACCTGGAACGCCCTTTGGATTCTCGAAGAGCATACGCTTAACCTCATGAACCACCCTGCTGCAAACCTCGTGGAAGGCGATCCCCCGAGTCATCTTCACATTAGGCGGAGGCCTCACGCCCAGAATCCTCCTCAAATACAAATCCCTCATAGTGGGGCAATACCTTGAAGCCAGCTCGCTGACGCCCAGCAAAATATCACTCGGAGGCCTAACTAGGCCACTTTCAAAAGACCAACCCCTAAGCTCCTCCTCGATCCCAACCTCCGTCAACTCCCCCCTGAGAATCCTGAACCTCCTATCCAAATCCAAGCGATCCAAGAAGAACATCACCATTAATAGTATAAAATAAATATAAATCCGCTTCGTGGCTCTTTATAAATGTCCCTGCGGATTCCGGTTTCACGAAGTGGCCCATAAAACTTATAAGGGTTTTTCTAAAGATACTAAACCTGAATCCCCACGAAAGGGGTCTGAATCTCACAAAGAGAATTGAGAGCGATGATCCTCCCAGCTTCATCCCTCCCCCTGGTTATGAGGAATCTCACAAAGAGAATTGAGAGACGAAGATTCCCCCCTCATGCTCCCGATTCTTCCATAATGGAGAATCTCACAAAGAGAATTGAGAGTAAATTTCTATTCCTTTCGTTCCATCCTCGTTACCTATGGGAATCTCACAAAGAGAATTGAGAGCAATATATTTATAACAATATATTGTTAATCTAAATCAAGGAATCTCACAAAGAGAATTGAGAGAAAATGCCACTCATCTCTTCTTCCTCTCCTCCCTTACGAGAATCTCACAAAGAGAATTGAGAGATAGAGTAGCAACAGTAGAAGGCCATGAGGAAGTTGATACGGAATCTCACAAAGAGAATTGAGAGTGCCGATAGGTTGCGCTTTCATATACCTAGCTCTAGAGTTGTGAATCTCACAAAGAGAATTGAGAGTCGGTTAGCGGGGTGTCGTCGGCGTTTTTGGCTAACATAGAATCTCATAGAGAGAATTGAGAGTCTATACGCTTAATGTGTCCTTCGTAGTAGAGCTTCTTGAGTGAATCTCATAGAGAGAATTGGGAACTATGGTTATCGATTAATCTAATTTATCTTATTCTTTCCCTTTTCCTCGATCACCTTTTCAAGATATTCTACAAGGTCTCTATATATCCATTCGAAGGCTAACTCCCAGGTTAGTCCCCCCTCATAGTTTATCAATCTCTTCAAGATGACCAGGAGAAACCTGTAGAAGGTCTCCTCTTCCTCTCCGCCTTCGAAGATGAAGTAGGCCTCCCTCAATTCGAAGTGCCGCACCTTCTCGTATTCGAATCTCTTTGGCCAGGGCTGGTCGAAGAAGTATTCCTTATACTTGAGCATGCACTCCAGGAGCTTCCTGAACAGCTCCGTTGGAGACTCCTCCCTGTTCTTCGTGAACCATTCGCAGAACTCCATTAGGGGGATGAGAGCCCTCTTCGGAAGTCTCTTCCTGATGGGTGTCAGCCTCAGCTCCTCAGCCAATCCCTCAGCACCCTCCTATAGACCGTCAGGGGTCGAGGTAGACCCCTCATCCCCTCAACCTCGATAAGCC
>CAZGKJ010000053.1:0-6704 GCA_964525955.1 uncultured Candidatus Bathyarchaeia archaeon | reverse complement strand
TCGCAGCTCATCTCTTCACCTTACCCTAACTTAAAAGTTATGCCAAAAACCAAAATTGGAAATCACAGAACTGCGAAGAGAAGATGAAAAAGCATGGGACTCTTATATTTACAACTCAAACAAATTCACTTTTTACCACCAAATCGGCTGGCGAAATGTGGTGGCGAGGACATACAAGCACAGACCCGTTTATTTGGTAGCAAAAGAAGGAGGCGAGATAAAAGGAGTATTGCCTTTGTTCTTGATGAAAAGCGTATTTTTGCAAGAGGCTGATCTCAGTTCCTTTTGGACCTCACGGTGGGGATTTGCAAGTGAAAGAGGATAGATAAAGTTATATGAGAATCATAAAATAAAGTCAGATTTGAAAAAAATGTACGATGCCACGGCATCAATTTATGGATTAGAGTATCAAAGTCCTGCGGGATACTATTTCATGAGGCGAAAAATAAAAACAGTATTAGATATTGGAGGCTTTAGTGAAGGCGATAAATTATTAGAAGTCGGATGTGCCAATGGGCCTTATACTTTTGAATTTGCAAGATTGGGTTTTAAAATGACTGGATTGGATTTATCAAAGAAAAATATAGAAGAAGCAAACAAAAGAGCAAAAGTAAATAACATTAACAATGTTAAATTTATTGTTGGAGATGCTGAAAACTTACCGATTCAAGACAATACATTTGAAGGTATTATCTCGCTTTCCACCTTGCGATATGTTCCAAACCCTCAAAAAGCTATAAATGAGATGTACCGAGTCGTTCAAAAAGGTAGAAATATAGCTATTGACTTTCCAAATAAAAGATCACCTTGGTTTAATTATTTAAAACCCTGGCTAATGGGTAAAAAACATATACATGACCATCAATATACAACCAATGAAATTGAGCAGATGTTACAAAATGCTGGGTTTAGAGAGATTGAAGCAAAAAGAATCCTATATACACCAAAAGCAACTCCTTCTGCTATGCTTGGTTTTATGAAAGGCGTGGACTTTATTGGGGAACGGCTACCGCTCATCAATGAATTTGCAGCAATAATTGTATGTAAGGGTAGAAAATAGGGGGTGTCGTATATGTTGAACATAGATTTCACAGTTGCCAAATACCAAGAATTATGCGAAACGATAGTGGAATCTGAATATACCACTCTAACGTTCTCTCGATATTTTTCTTCGAAAACCGTACCTGAAAAGTTTATCATATTACGGCACGATGTTGATAGAAAACCAGAAAATGCACTGGAAATGGCTGAGCTTGAGAATGATTTAGGGATTACTTCTACTTATTATTTCCGGATGAAGGAAGATATTTTCATACCCAGAATAATAAGAAGGATAGCAAACATGGGGCATGAAATTGGCTATCACTACGAAGTACTGGATAAAGCGAGAGGCGATATAGAAAAAGCGATAAGGATATTTGAGGATGAGTTGAAAGAATTCAGGAAAATATACGATGTGAAGACGATTTGTATGCATGGTAATCCGCTAAGCAAATGGGTGAATAAAGATATATGGAAAAAATACGATTTCAGAGATTTCGGTATTATCGGTGAGCCTTATTTGTCAATAGATTATACGAAAGTTCTGTATCTAACGGATACTGGGAGAAGATGGAATTCAAAGTTTAGCGTGAAGGATGTTGTAGATGCAAATGTCAACCAATCAAACGAAAAAATAAAAAGCACTGATGATATAATGAACATGATTATCGAGGGTCACGTGGACCAGATGTGCATACTGACACATCCGGAGAGGTGGAGCGATGGTTTTGGTACGTGGTTAAAGGAACTGGTGTGGCAGAATGTGAAAAACGTTGGTAAGGCGATTTTAGTCAAGAGATGGGTTTGAAGGATACTCACATCTGACAACTCACACCGTCACCACAGCGAAAGCATTTTATAATTATAAGAAGAAAGGAAAAGATAAAACCATGATAAAATACAGAGACATTCTTGTGGGTATGAGGAAAGGGCTCAGGAACGGCAACTGGCGCAAACTACGCGGGGTGGAGAAAGCGCTATACAGGGCAGCGCTATGGTATTCGCGGGTTCAAGGTGCGATAATAAATGATGAACTCGTGAGGATGTTATCTGTACTTATGGATAAATTGAAGGAAACATCAGGAGCGAGAGTATTCAGAAGAGGATATAAAAAAGCGGTTGAGTTGTTGAGTAAAGGCAAAGGTATATTTGCATGGGCGCCTTCTTTTAGAGGCTGGTTAAGAGACCCCGATTATGTGTTCTGGTTAGGTGCAGGGGGTTTAAGAATCACTATCTAAAAAGGGAACATGAACGAGGAGAGGAAAGCGAAATTGATAATTAACGGTGATTCTGATGCACTTCTGGCGATTTTTAGCAACAATAAAGTCGTTGATACAATAGAGGTTGCAGATAATGTATTATTTGACTTGGATGAGAATGGGGATATTGTATCTATGGAGATAATGGGTATCAAAGAAGTAGAGACGAAGGAAGGAAAAAGCTTGTTAATGCCGGAAAAATGATAAAACACACACGATACTTTAGATATGCAAAAATGACCCCATTCGCTAAGCGAATATCAATTGCTGTGATTACGCTATCACTTATCTTTTGTTGCTTTGTTGTGACTGTAAGCGCCACAAATCTTCCAAAAGTCGGAATTTATCATCATACTGATATTGGATATTATGATGAGCAATCAGGTCTCAAATTACCTGAAGATTATGATAATGTTGTCCATGACCTTTATGACTATACAGCAGAAATAGAAAAGTTTTTTCAATGCGAGCATTTCGGAGATGATATTGCAGCCAATCTGAGCGAACTGGAATCAAGATATGACATAATTGTTTTTGTTGGGTATGAAGACAAAATGCCCGTTGAAATAGAAAGCAATTTAATACAATTTGTCAATGACGGAGGGGGATTATTTGTTGCAGGCGTCAATGCTGGGCTTTATTACATGAATGGAACAATGAGGAGCTCACGCATTTGTTGTTCTGAAGCATTAGGTTTTACGAGTACATCAGGTCTTTGGAGAACTTCTGAAAATGTCACATTCGATTCAAACATTACAGATTCTATTTTTCACCCTATTGGAACACTAAGCTATAGGAGAATAAAAGAGCCTTATACAGGAGACCCTATTGCGTGGACTGAAGATAATTCATACGTAGTGGGAACCAAAAACGAGTATGGAAGTGGAAGAGCCATTTACTTCTCTCCAAATTGGATAGGTGAAGGAGAACATGAGAGAAACAACAGAGTAAATTTCTCGGGAAGAGATGAATTTATTTTGAAGACATTTAATTGGCTTGCTGGAGGGAATTTATCGGAACCTCAAGTTTATGCATATCCTCTCCCGAATAACCATAATGCAGTGCTTTTTTTCACCATTGACGATTCAGTTTATGATACTTATGGTCATGATAAGTATTATGATGATTTTTTACACGAAGAAGTTTTTGAGTGGGAGATAGGCAAACGATGGGATTTAGATAGGCATCCAACTCGCACTAAATCTATTGTGGATACTACAAATACAGTTGTTGTAGGTCTTCACAATGCCGGAGATAGTGATTTGCTTGACAACACCTCAAAAAGTCCAGAAGAATGTCAGGCTGACGCTGAGAATTATATTATTGATGCCAGAAACAAATGGAGCGCTCTGGGTTACGATACACCGATATCAGGATGGAGGACGTCAAAGGGAAAACACCGATATGATTCTGGAGCAGATATGAAGTTTCCCATTTTTCCTGCACTTAATAATTCCAATATAACCTGGATATCAAGCGGCAGCCAGAGAAAGAATGAAGCTCAGTTTCCTTTTAATGTTGTTTCCAATCCGGCTTATGGTGATTTTAATAAGTCTATTACATATCCCTTAATTCAGTTTCTCTGGGCACAGTCGGATTTAGCATATAAAAATGCACATGGTGGGAGCTATGTCGGATGGGCTAATGATTCTCTTATTCCAGCGGTAGATGCGGCGATGGTAAGACATTCGGTAGTCACAGTATTAACTCATGCTAATTATGCTTGGAGCTCTTCGGATGGAGTGAATGAAGTCCAGGAACTTCTTAACTATACTAAAGATAAGGATGTGCTTTTTTCAGACCACGATACATTCACAAATTTCTGGAATGCCCGGAACAATGTAAATCTAAGTTATAGCGGGGGCAATATCACGGTTCAGGCACAGGATGCAATTCGTGGTTTGACGCTTAAAAGCAAAGAAAACATTTCATCGGCTAAAATTGGTGATGATTATCTTATTTTCGTAAAAGGTGATAGAGTGGTGCTTCCGGAAATTGAAGCTGGCGATACTTTAAATGTGACAATTCAAAATGGTTCTTACAATACTTCTATTCCCAGAATCTCTTCAATTACAACAACTCATCCTATATATGTCTTAAACGCAACATACAATCCAACTGACAAAAAGGTTTCTTTAACTCTTGACCTTCCATATCTTTATAAGTCCATTTATGGCTCAAAACCTGCGAGTGTTAGTATAGAAAACTTCAATCATCCTTTCCTCAATGCAGGCATAACCACTGTTAGTCCCGCGAACAATCTCACCATTTACATCAATTTATCTGGAGAAACAAACATAGCATCGGTTGATATGTCTGTTAATCCTTCAATTTCGCCTGTTAACATCACGATAAATAACTTATCGTTCCCACAATCAATCAATTTCACAGCTTCCTCTGCAAATGGCAACAACGTCACCTTTACGATTCGTTCGCTGGTTCCTAAAGGGAAGTATGTAATTAAGAGGGATGATAATTACTTTATGACAAAGATTGCTGACGATTGTGGTTGTATAGAGTTTAACAATTCGGAATGGTCGAAAACATACACTTTTACAGTTGAGTTTGCTTCAGAGTTTGACACAGGTCCCGGAACATATCCAAGCATTATGGGAATACACAATGGCACTATTACACCATCATGTAACATTATCGTTTTAAAAATGTATACCTATCCATGCGAAGGAACAGGTGGGCACACTGAGTATGTTGAGTTGCGTAATGAAACATTTGCTATTAACGCTACCTGGAACGGATACAAAGATGACTGGCATAACATAACATTTCCGCATCAATTTATATTGCTGGCTAATCATACATATAACTACACCATAAAAACGGGCTCTTATCCTCAGATTATCCATGAACATGAGTTCAATGCAACAGGCGGAAAAATTACTTGCACTGAGTTTATTAATGCCAATGGTAGGAAACATAACAACTGGATACCCGCTATTAGATTAATGATAGGTTAGGGAGAAATGCAAAAATAAGGCTCATCTAAGGAAGCGAAAATGGGCTACGATAGAATATATTCTAAAAAGGATTTCAAACATTTCCTAAGGATTATTTTCTTAAATTTTTTTCAATTATGCCTCTAAGTGGGAAATTTAGGTATATACGAGGTGAAAATATTTATGTATGCAAGTTGATTAAAGAATCAGGAGGCTAAAAGGGATTTGAAATGAGAGTAGTAGTAGATATTGTACATCCGGCTGATGTTAATTTTTATAAGAATGCTATTTGCCAATTACAGAAAAAAAGCGTGGATATAACCCTTATTTTTCGTCCACGAGGCAATATAGTTAATATTATAAGAAAGGAACTCCCGAACATGTCCTTCAGGTCCATCGGACGGCACTATTCATCTATGCCTGCCAAAATTTACGGTTTAGTTGATAGAGATTTAAAGTTACTCTTTTACCTTCGTAGAATTGACTTTGATGTAGTCACGAGTTTTGCTGGATTTTATATAGCTCAAACATCACAGATGCTTAGAAAACCTTCCGTGCTCTTTTATGATGATTACGAATATAAATTAAATTTTAATTTATGTAAACTTAGTGCATCACGTTTTATAATAATGCCTCATACAATACCTGTAACGGGAAAAAACATCGTCAAACATAAAGGTCTCAAAGAGTTAGCATATCTACATCCAAAATATTTCGAGCCAAATAAGGCTGTGTTAAAGCAATTTGGGCTTAAAACAGAGCAATACGTTTTTATTAGAGAGAAAGAATATGTAAGCTTAAATTATGGAAAACTAGGATTAAAATTGGCTAACATCATAGATTACACTAGGGATATAGGATTCGATGCGATTGCATTATCGTATGATGAAAGAACTAAAGAAGAGCTTAAGAATCATGGATGCATACTTATAGAAAAACCGACGGATATACATTCTTTGCTCAGTTTTGCGGCTTTTACTATTGCCGCTGGTGATACAATGGCACGAGAATCTTGTTTGGTTGGAACACCCGCCATATATACAGGAAATAGAGAGATGTATGCCAACGATGAATTCATAAAAAGAGGGTGTATGTTTCATGCAACTACTATGGAGGATGTTTTTAACAATATTAAATATATCATAGATAATGATATTAAAAGTAATGTTAAGAAAAGGATAGATTATGCAATAAAATATGAGTGGGATGATACGACAGAAGTGATTGTAAAAAATTTACGCTCATGTCCGTAAGTCATCGGAGTAAAAATCGGGCATTGTAACGAAGCGATATTACGGTTAGTTACATCGTAACCGATACTCTCCCCTGTATTCTGCTGTTCTATTTTTGCAGTCCGACGAAATGTGGAGATGAGCGAAAATTTTTATATAAATAACACACATGATCCTCACATGCGTTTTCCGCTGGTAGCCTGAAGGACGAGGATTCG
>CAZGKJ010000052.1:0-6884 GCA_964525955.1 uncultured Candidatus Bathyarchaeia archaeon | reverse complement strand
CAGCTGCTTGGCCGCCGTGACGTGGGGCGGCCTCCCCCGATAGTCTCTCGGCTCCCTCCAGAGGCGCTTCCTTATCCTCAGCTCCTCACGCTTAACCCTCCCCATCCGGAGTTCCCTACAGGCCTCCCGCAGTCTGTCCAGCGCCCTGGGCAGCCCTCGGCTCCACACCTCTTCGATGCTGCCGGCGTTGAAGAGGAGCCTCATCATCTCCTCCTGCATCCTCTTGATGTATGGCGGAGTATCCCGTCGACGGAGCTCTATTCCGCGATAGAAAAGCCTTCCATCGGTGAGGAGTCCGTAGTATCTTCTGGCGGCCTTCATACGTGGATCCGATGAGCGTGGCAGGAGGACGAGGAATTTGAAGTGCCTCTCGAACTTGATTGGGAGACGGGTCGCCGCAGCTATCTCTCGGGCCAAGGCCTCATAGTCTTCCCCGGAGGCGTCGGGCCTCTTCACGAAGAGGGAGTCTGAGTCTCCATAGACGACCTCGAACCCGTGTTCCCGTGCTATCTTCATGCTCTTAACCAGAGTCTCCCGTGCGATACGGTTTATCTCCTGGAAGACCCTGATGTCTGCAAACCTGTTCACCGGGCATCCGCTGTAGCCGTAGATGCAGACCAGGCAGATCTTCAAGGCGAGCTGCCGCTGCTCGCACCACTGCCACTCCCTGCTCCCCTCCGGATACCTCTCCCTTAGGTGCTTGAAGTATAGGCGGCGCTCCAGGAAGCGCCTCGTGAAGTCTCCCAGGAATCCTGGCTGGTCTACGGCGTCTGGGCCGACTGTCTCGTAGCTGACGTTATGCCTAACGATGATGTTGGGGAACATTGACTCGAAGTCGAGGACGCCGACGTTTTCATGCAGCCCCACCTTCGGCGATAGGACCAATCCTCCCCGATCCCGGTTGAGGAGGTCGAGGGCTGTGGATACGTATCCCTGTCCGCCCCTGGTCTCGGGGAGGAGTATGCCCCGCTTCCAGGCCTCGTAGCTCTGGCGGCTGTCTACGAGGCGGCCTGGAGCCCACTCGGCTGCGAGGTCGAGGGGGACGAGGGCGAAGATGCATCGCTCGGAGAGACCGGCGAGCCCGAACTCCATATAGGAACCGAGTTCAACGTAGACCCGGCACCTGGGCTCAGCCCCGCCGCCGAGCTGCCTCCTCCATCTCTCCAGGCTTTCGGCGGCTGCCCTGGGGTCTCTGCATGCTATGATGTCGGGATCCTCGTCCTCGATCACGCCACAAAGCCAGCTCAGCATCTCCTCCTCACCTCCCTCCACCCTCCCGATTAGCCGTCCCTCCTCGTCGTAGATGGAGCCCTTATGGAGCTGGCCCTGAGAGGCGTCCAGCACCAGGGTCTTGAAGGGGGGAGGCTCGACGTCCAGGCTGTCGATTGGATGGAGCTCCTGGAGAACGCCGCCCCTCGCCCTCCACTCCACCTCCATCGTGGGGGCGACGCCCTTCAGGTAGAGGTACCGCACCTCGGAGGGGAGGTCGATGTCGTAGAGTTCCTTCACCTCCTCCAGGCTTCTGGCCCAAGAGGCGACTTGTCTCAGCTCTCGGGCCGATTCCACGGTGACCTCCACAACCTCTACTCTTCGCCTCATCTCTAGGGAGGCATACCTCTCCACTGGGCGAGCCTCGCAGACGGCGGGATGAGTTTTAAACAGCGAGGCGAGATCCGCCGCCTCTATTCCCTCTCGAGGTCTGGCGTAGAATATTGGGGTGAAGCGCTCTCGGAGGTCGACGACCTCTCCCTCTTCGGTTTTGAGCCATAGGACTGCGTGGGGGCCGTCGACCTCTACGTCGAGGAGCCATCCCCGCTGCACGGCTGACCGCCCTCCAGGGCCTCCACCCGGCTGAGCAGCCTCTCTATTAGGCTTCGATTCTCCAGTACGGCGGTCAGCAGTAGGAGGTCGAGGAGGGTGAAGCCCTCGGCGTAGGTGAGGGCTCCCAGCTCCCCACTCCAGGCCTCGACGAGCTTCTCAAAGGCCTCCCTTCGGCCCTCGTCTATTAGGGCCTCCTTGAAGCTCTTCCTCAGCCTGTGGACGAGCTCCTCGAAGCTGGCCCTGGTGGAAGGCGTAGATCGACCCATCATTCTCACCTCCCAATAGCTGTACTCGACCGAGGAAGGCATCCTCGAGGGATGTTTGAGGAGGACGGCCCTCCTGTAGGGTCCTTTTCCCCGGGTCTTGAGCTGGAGGATGACGGAGGCCAGGTGTCTGAGATAGCTTCCTCCCTCCGGCTCCCCGTCGACGCAGCCAGTGGAGGCTACGAGTGGGACTTCGGCCTCAGCGCAGGCTCTCACGATCCTCTCTACGGCTGCCTGTAGGAGCTGCATCTTCTCCGCCGTCGGCCTACCGGCGAGGTCGTCCCTCGCCAGCTTCGCTACATCTCTAACCAGCACCAAGCGGATGTGGGAGTCGCTCCTGAGCAGCTTCTCCAGCTCCCCGGCGAGGTGGAGCTGCTGCTCGAGGGAGAAGGCCGTCAAGACGTAGATTCGGCTCAGCCCCTCTTCGGGGTCTATTCCGGCCGTCTCCATGAGATGCATGAGGGGCTGGACATCGAGGAGGGTTCGCTCCACCCTGTAGTTTCCGCATAGGAGGTAGGCCGCCTTCGGCGGTTCATCCTCTTCTCTCCTTCTCAGGGCTTCGACGAGTAGGTGGCTGAGGAGCTCCTCCACTGCTTCTCCGTCGCCGTATACGAGGTAGAAGAGGCCCGGCTTGACGCCGCCCAATAGGTCGTTTAGCTCCCGGCAGCCCGTGGATATGGTCGGCTTATCTAGGGCTGAGAGGAAGTGGTTTAGGCCAGCTATGAACGGCATCTCCCGGGCCTCCTGGTGGATCTCTACTCCTTTACATCCTCCACGTCTTCTACGCCGCCTTCGGTGATTATGAAGCGGGTCTCTCTCTCCGGCAGCGACGGCGAGTCTATGATCTTCGCTATCCTCGTGTTCTTCCTCCCCTTCCTCAGGTAGACTCGGTGAGTACATGCATGGGCGAGTACGTTTCCCCCTGTGGGCCTGTTCGGGTCTCCGTAGACGACGGTCGGGGAGGCCTGAACCTGGTTTGTGACGACGACGGCTACGTTGAATGTCTCTGCTATCCTCATCAGTCTGTGGAGGCAGTTTCCCAGCTTCTGCTGCCGTTCGCTGAGGTTCTCCCGGCCTAGGTACTCGCCTCTGAAGTGGCTGATGATGCTGTCGACGATGACCAGCTTGACGTTGTTCTCCTTTATGATGCTGGGGAGGTTGTCTATGAGGAGACTGAGGTGGTCGGAGTTGTAGCACTTCGCTATGAATATGTTGTTGAGCACCTCCTTGGGCTCCAGGCCTCGGGCGGCGGCTATCTGGACTATCCGCTCGGGGAGGAAAGTTCCCTCCGCGTCGATGACCGCCACTCCTCCGCCGAGTCCCCCCTTCTCCGGTGGCAGCTGAGCCATCACACTGAGGGTCAGGCAGATCTGCGTTTTCCCACTACCATACTCACCTATGAACTCGGTAATGGAGCCGGTCTCCACACCTCCCGCCAGGATCCGGTCGAGCTCCTTAGAGCCGGTGGAGCACCTCATCATCATCCTCCTCTTCTTAAGCACCTCCATGGCCGGGATGAAGCCCGGGTCGACCTGCATTAACGCGAGGAGGGCGACCTTCTCAGCGGTCTCGGAGCCGAGACCCGCCTTCTCCGCCAGCTCCCTTGCTGGAGTGGCGGCGACGGTCTCCACGGTGGTGAAGCCTGCCTTTAAGAGGCGATTGATCGTCGAACCTCCGACTCCCTTTAATACTCCAAACGCGAGTTCGGTCAAGGGGATCCCCGTGAATAGCAGAGACCGTACAGCTTCTTATCTCGTGGGGGAGCGACGGGGGAGGGGGGGAGGTCTGCCAGCGATCTCCCCGTATAAGCCCTATTTCGATGAAAGGCCCCAGATTTCAATCGTACATCTTCGAATAATAGGGGCCGTTAAGGGTCTAGGAGCTTAAACAAATCATTTAAAGACGAGGGGATGAGGTTCCGGAGCTGTTGCTTTCTAAGGGTCAATATTAGAGGTTATTCGAAGGGTTGCCCCATCTAGATGCAGCCTGAAGCCCTGAATAATTCGATGAGGGCCTTAACTACCGGGTTCTCCAGGTCTAGCATGTACATCCTCTTGTTATCCACGTGGAGCTCCCTGACCAATCCGCCCTCCATGAGGATCTTGAGGTGCTTCTTGATATCCTCCCTCCTAAGCCCGGTGGCCGCCCTCAGCCTGTATATCGACATCGAGACGGGGTTCCGGGCCATCTCTATGAGCAGCCTCACCCTTCCCGGGCTGCCGAGAACCCGTTCGAGGTCTACTTTAGAAGACAAGCCTCCTACCTCTCTCCAGGCTTGTTAGAAGCCTGCTGAGGTCTTCCAGGGTGGCCCCTATTATGCCTACTCCCCTTCCCTCCACGTAGTCTATGATTCCCCGGTAGCTTAGATCCCTTACGATGCCCTTCACCGAGCTGTAGGATTGGGGTTTTAATCCCTGGTTCTCGCAGACCATTCTGTAGAATTCGTAGAGGGTTTTGATGGATACGTAGGGGGTTTTCTCCGCCTGCAACGCCTGCACCGCCCCCATCAGCACCGCTATTCCATGTCTGTCGAGCGTCATCAGGTCGTCGGTTGAGATGCCCCAGAAGGTCTCGCTTAGAGCCCTCCTCACGTGCTCCAGCGTGACTCTGTCTGACCACTCTGAGTCTGCGATGTAGCCCGCCGCGAGTAGGACGTCTAAGGCGAATCGGCAGTCTCCCGGCTCCTCCCTCTTTCGAGCCGCTATCTCCGCTACGTATTCTATTATCTCTTCGTCTACGGCTCCTGGCTTGAAGGCCTCCTCTACCCTAGCCTCCAATATGTCCCTCAATTGTCTGGCGTCGTACCTCGGCAGCCTTATCACGATGTTTCCCAGGGTGCTCCGCTCCGAGGGCTCGAGGAGCTCCCGGTACCCGGGGTCTCTCGCTATAAAGATGACTCCAACTATGTTGCTGAACTCCCCCGGGTACAGCTCGTTCAGCCTCGTGAGGTCGTATACGACGCCTCCCTCCCTCTCCTCCTTAATCCTCTTGATGAGGTAGTCTACATCGTCGAGTGATAGGAGTAGATAGCGGTCCGACTCCCTCAAGAAGGAAACCATTAAGCTGAGCATCTCCTCCGGTGAGTGTCCACGTGTGGAGACCTCAGGGGCTGCCTTGCTGAGTATCGTCTGATAGAGGACGAAGCGGGACTTTGCTTCAAGCTTACAGTTTATATGTACGTACCTCATGTCGACGCCCTTCTCCAGGCACATCTGCTGATATCTTAGGCCGAATCTCCAGGCCGTGCAGGTCTTCCCAGACCCTACGGGGCCGTATAGCTGGACTATGCGCTGATAAGTCCTCCCCGGCTTGATTAGGAAGTCTTCGAAGAGCGTGTTGAGCAGCCTTATCTGACGCTCCCGATGGGGCAGCCTTTCGGGTATATGGCTGGGGAAGAGCTTCTCACGATCCTTGAAGACGCTCCTAACTCTAGTTGACAATATTCCCAGATAGATGTGTAGTGGATGGTCTCATAAAGGAATCTGGATTTAGAACTATCAGAGACCCGATAGCTCAATATATCTCAATGCGTCGTCGTACATTCGTGCGCCGTGGAAGCATAGGTAGACCTTTCTGGCTGAGCTCCTCCTCGCCCTGGCGTCGATGATTTTGAGCTCATCGTCTCCCATGGCGTCCCATCCTCCAAATATCCTGGAGTAAACTACGTCGCCTTGAGGAGCCTCGAAGCGTGAGAGGTCGACGACGGGTATTATGTCCAACTCCTCCATCAGCTCGTAGACCTCTAATGGTATCTGCGAGCCCATAGAGGGCCTCGCCTCCCAGGCTATCCTCACCTCCGACTCCCCTAAGTGTTGGAATGTCTGCCTTATGGCGGTGAGGCTTTCCTCCGTTAGCTCTAAATCAGGAGGCGTCTGGAGAACTAATACATCCGCCCTTAGGAGGCGACATATTATGAGCATCTGCTTCAATGCCCGGAAGGTCTCCATGCTCGGCATCAATCTATGTTTATGGGTTACGTCTCGGTGGCATTTCACCGTGAATATGAAGTCCTCTGGAACTCGCCGCCTCCAGCTTCTGACGGTGCTGAGCCTTGGGTAGAAGTAGAATGTTGAGTTGACCTCGACGAAGTCGAAGAGCTCGGCGTATGCCCTGAGCTTATCCCTCTTAGGAGTCTCTAGGTAGGCCCATCCACCGGCGCCGACAAGGATTTCCAACGATGTCGATTACATTTAAGCTGGGCTACGTAAATAAATCGTCTAAAGCCAGCTTCTGTCTCTGAGGAACTTGATGGACTGTTGGACTTGGGGTTCGTCGAGGTATGCCTCGTAGGGGCCCCGATTCTCCGCTATGCTCCTCAGCCTCATGATTTCTCGGCGTAGCTCCTCTATGGCCTTCCTCAGCTCCATATACTCGTCCTGCGCCTTTAGGGCTGCCTCGGGTTTGAGGATGGCTCCACACCTGAAGCATACGTCGGCCTCCCTTGCGTTTAGCTCTCCGCATCTGGGGCACGTCACAGGTCTGAGTTCCAGCTGCTGATTCTCCCGTGTTTCGAGGCCGTAGAGGTTGAGTAGTGGGCCCTCCAGGTCTCTGGCGCTGAGGTGTACGTATATTCTAGGCATCTTGGAGCCCTGTGTCCATCCGAAGAGCTGGGCTAGCTGGGACTCCGTCAGCCTCTTGGCGAGGAGGCTGGCCCTTGAGTGCCTGAACATGTGGGGGTTCACCCTCTTCTCGATTCCGGCCCTCCTCCTCAGCCTCTCCAGCCGTGCTCGGAGGGTGAAGTAGTCCATGGGCTTGCCGTTGCTCTTCACCCAGAGGGGCGAGTCCCGGTCTCCTCTATGG
>CAZGKJ010000051.1:0-7224 GCA_964525955.1 uncultured Candidatus Bathyarchaeia archaeon | reverse complement strand
GCGCCCTGGGCGGGATTTGAACCCGCGCTCACTCGGGTGACAGCCGAGCATATTGGACCGGGCTATACTACCAGGGCGTCCAACTCTTTTGGATGAAGCCTTTAGAGATAAGTTTTACGCCGTCTGCTCTGCGCCCTCTTTACTGCCTCCTCCATCCTTTTTAAGGCCTCCTCAAGGTCTCCGTATTTCGGTTTCTCCGGTATCCCTATCGTTGGGATGTTGAGGTTTCTCTGTTCCAGCAGTGTTTGGAGCTCCTCGATGAGTATGCCTTTTCCCCTGGTTTTCTCCGATTTTTCTCCCCATCCTTTTGTTGTCCATTCTACTCCGCAGGAGGGGCTTCCCTCTATTCCGAGGATGCAGGCTACTATGACTCCGGCTCTATGGTAGTCCTCGATCTCGTTTAGGAGCTGCTCGGCGATGGCTTTGCAGTGTCTTCGATATGCCGTGCTGTCGTATTGGTCTCTCGTCTGCTTCGGTCTGAGGAGGCCGAGGTGGGTGAACTCTGGGCATGGCATCTGGACGATGCCGACGTTTAGGACTCTCAGCAGCTCTATAACCCTCTCGGCGGCGTTGATTGTCTTCTCCGATGCAAGGCCTGGAGCCTTCGTATTCTGATCCAATAGGCAGTGGGCGAGGTAGACGACGACGCCTGGTCTGAGGTCTCTAAGCATGGCTCACAGCCTCCGGCCTCGTCTGGTAGAGATATAGGAGCGATAGGGCGGCTATGGGTGTTACGGCGGCCTCGACGATCGGGGCGCCAAACTGTGATAGGAGGAGGGCTGCTAAGTCGACGGCGAAATGTATGAGGAGGGCCGCAGCGAGATATAGGGGTTTACGCTCCACGACGAATCTCAGAACAAGAAGCGTTAGGAGGAGGTGTATGGCGATGGCCATCAACCGCTCATAGAGGGCAAGGAGGGGGAGATATGCTGGGAGCTCCTCCATCATCAGGGCTGTGAAGGGGATTCTTGATGGTGATAGGATGAGGAGGAAGCCCATTATCAGCGAGTTTACACCAGCCAGGAGCATCGACTCCATCCCCCCATGTCCAAGGCCGTAGACGACGGCGATGCTCCAGCTTCTCTCATCCAACAGCCATAGGAAGGCGATGAGCCTCACACCCTCCTCGAAGATGGCGGCCGTCGTCGACATGAAGAGGGCTGAGAGCTGGAAGCCGTGGGGCAGCGGATAGACGAGGCGTTGGAAAAACGAATTTAGGGGCATCCTGATGAGGGAGAGGGTGAAGAGGGCGCATCCAACGACGTAGGGCATGAGGCCGACGTTCAGACGCCTCATGGCGAGGTAGCCGAGGAGGAGGGGGACGGCGATCTCAAGGGAGCCTGCGAAGATGAGGGGGATCGATATGGGGGGTGGAGCCATCGAATCAGAGTAATCCACCAAGGATTTAACGCCTTCGAGCAAATATATCACCGGTGTAAAGTTTGGTGAAGGTTTATCGAGATGAGGATGCAGACCTCTCAGCCCTTGAAGGTGAAACCATCGCAGTCATAGGATATGGAAACCAGGGGCGAGCCCAGGCCCTTAACATGAGGGACAGCGGCCTGGAGGTCATCATAGGAAGTATAGGGGATGAGAGCTATCAGAGGGCCGTCGAGGATGGATTCCCAACATACAGCATACCGGAGGCGGCTGAGAGGGGGAGCATCATAATGCTGCTGCTCCCCGACGAGGTTCAGCCGGAGGTCTATGAGAGAGACCTAAAGCCCCACCTTGATGAGGGGGACGCCCTCGTCTTCGCCCACGGCTACAACATCCACTACGGCTTCATACAGCCACCGGAGAACGTCGACGTATTGCTGCTGGCGCCGAGGATGATAGGGAGATACGTAAGAGAACTCTACGTCAAGGGCCATGGAGCTCCAGCCTTCATAGCTGTTCACCAGGACGCATCTGGTAAGGCCCTTGAGAGGCTGCTGGCGCTTGCTAAGGCGATCGGGGCGACAAGGCCCGGCGCCCTAGAGGTCTCCTTCGCCATCGAAACCGAGCTTGACCACTTCTCAGAGCATTACGTGGCGCCGCTGATAGCGAGGGCGCTTCTTCTGAGCTTCGAGGTTCTAACCGAGATGGGTTATCCCCCTGAGGCTGTTCTCCTCGAACTCTATATGAGCGGTGAACTCAGCGAGGTTGCCAAGGCTATGGCCCTCGACGGCCTATATGGCCAGCTTCCCCTCCACAGTAGAACCAGCCAGTATGGACAGCTCCTATACGCTGAGAGGGTGCTGCCGGATGGGGAGAAGCAGCGGATCAGGGAGATCGTCAAGGAGATTCAGACAGGTGTCTTCGCGAGGGAGTGGAGCTTGGAGCAGAGGCTTGGATACCCCGTCTTCAGGAAGCTTTGGGGGAGGGCGCTTAAGCATCCGATAAACGAGGCTGAGAGGCGGCTGCGGGAGCTGGTTTCGATCCGGCTGCCTTAGCCCCGAACAATTATAGGCCTCACCTCTTATAGTGAGAGTGGATGAGGAAGTTCCCCAGCTACGGGGAGATCGTGGAGGCCTCCCTCGAGATATTGAAGCAATACGACACCCCCATCACCCTCAGGCAGCTCTATTATCGATTGGTGTCCCGAAGGATGTTCCCAAACACCCTCAACAGCTATAAGAGGCTTAGCAGGATGATGGTGAAGGCCCGTGAGAGGGGAGACATACCCCTAAGCGCCATCGAGGATCGAAGCCGTAGGATTCTTGGCCGTGGAGACGTCGGCCACCACTCCGTAGAGGAGTTTCTACGTCGAAGGATAAGGGGCTTCATAGAGAGCTGGAAGGAGTTCACCATGCCGATGTGGGAGGATCAGCCCTGCTACCTCCTCATCAGCCTTGAGAAGGATGCCCTAAGCAGGTTGGTCAGCCAGGTGGCGAATCGATATGCTGTCAGAACCTTCCCAACGAGGGGTTACCCCAGCTTCAGCTACGTCCTCAGAATGGCTCAGTATATCAGGGAGCGATTGAAGGGGAAGGAGACCATAATCTTATACCTCGGGGACTTCGACCCAAGCGGCGTAGACATCGAGAGGGATCTCGCTGAGAGGCTTCGACGATATGGGGCTGGGGATTTCACCGTCAAGCGTGTAGCCCTAACGAGGGAGCAGATCATCAGGTATCAGCTCCCCCCGATGCCAGTGAAGAGGAGTGATGCGAGGGCTCCTAGGTTTGTCGCCGCCTACGGCGATGAGGCCGTGGAGCTGGATGCCCTCGACCCGAATGAGTTGAAGCGCATCATCGCCGAGGCGATAGAGAGCCACATCGACATGGAGCTGTGGAGAAAACGGGAGAGGGAGATCGGGGAGCTCCGAGAGTGGCTGAGGGAGAGGCTCCGGAGCATAGAGGATGCGATACTCGATTAGGGGTCTTCCGGGAACCAGAGTTTAAGCTCCCTCTCAGCCTCCTCCCTATTGCCGGAGGCGTGAACTAGGTTCTCGCAGGCCCTCTCCTCCCTGTTGCTCCTCTCTATGGAGTCTATGCCAAAATCCCCTCGTATGGTCCCCTTCTCAGCCCTCGCTGGGTCTGTGAAGCCTGTGACCATCCTCGCCCTCCTTATGGCGTCCTCACCGCCGAGCTTCAAGGCGATGACAGGCCCCCTGGAGACATATCTCCTAAGCCACTCCAGAACCCTCCGACCATAGGCCTCTGGATCCTCGATCTCAGGGTTTGCCTCCTTAGCCTTTAGGCCGAGGGCGAGGGCCATGGAGTCTGGGTAATGCCTCTCGATGAGCTCCCGGCTGACATGCTTCACATACCTCATGTCGAGGATTTCGAGGCCTGCATCCTCATAGCGCTGTATTATGCGTCCGACGAGGCGTCTCTCAAGGGCGTCTGGCTTCAAGAGGATTAGTGTCTCCTCGTATGTCAACCCCTCCTCCCCCGATAGAACCTCGTCCACTTCAGCTTCCTCGGATCCCTCTTCAACTCTATCATCGAGACCCTGCACCTCCTGCTGCAGAACCTCAGGATCTTCCCATCCCTCCGGACGTAGATGCTCCCCGTCCCCGGGGGTATGGGTCTGCCGCAGAAGCTGCACTCATAGACCTTGGGCATAGGCATCACCTGATCTTCTTAGCCTCCCTCTCGGTCTCCCTCAGCATCAATATGTCGTTGAGCCTGACGGGTCCCTTAACGTTTCTGGTGATTATACGCCCCTTATCCTTCCCCTCCAATATGCGGACTCTCACCTGTATGATCTCACCTGTCAAACCTGTTCTGCCGAGGATCTGGATGACCACGGCTGGCGTCAGCGTCTCCTCAGACATCCTACTTCGCTATCTCCTTCAACTTAGATATAATCTCATCCACCAGACCCTTAGCCTCACCTGGGTCCTCGATGCAGGCTGAGGCTGCTGAGACGGCTATCCCGACGGCCTCACCGATCTTACGCTTCTCGGGGACATATACGTAGGGGACCTCCCTCTCCTCGCAGAGCAGCGGTAGATGGGCGACGATCTCCGGGGGATCAACATCCTCAGCTATGACAACCAGCCTGGCGTTCCCCCTCTCAACGGACTTCGTCGTCTCATTCGTCCCCTTACGGATTTTCCCTGTCTCAGCTGCTATTTTGAGAGCCTCGTAGGCGGCCTCAGCCACCTCACTCGGCACCTCAAACCTCACGTAGAAGGGCTTGGAAGGATCGACACTCGACATCTCATCTCCTTCCCGAGGCGTCTATCAATTTGAGAAGCACCCTATTTTAAACATTTCCCCTTTCACCTCCGGAACCGCCCAAGAACCGCCTCCAGGTTGATTTGAATTATTAAATATTGGTTGAAAGTATATTTATAGCTGGAAGATAAAAAGGCCTAAGCTTCTATAGGTGGTTAACCTTTAAGGGAAATTTCCTCTATTTCTTTACATCTCTTAATAATGTATTCCTTAAATCGATCGACATCTATAATTATGAATGGCCTCTCACTTGGCTTGTCAATATACTTGCTACTAATCTTCTCCTTGTTTAGTTGAAGGAGTATCTTCCTTAAGTCGTCAACTGAAATTCCATGAGCAGCTAGAAACCTAAGATAATCTATTCCTCCAACCTTCAGATAACTCCTAGTGCGCCAAAGATTATATAAAACACCAATTATGTTCATCTCCTTCACTAATGATTCATCTGGTAATCCTTTATCCTTAATATGTTTTAGAATTTCCTCTACAACTTCTTCAGAAGTTGTAATTACCTCTCCTAATAAATCTCCTTTTGATGAGAATCTCCTTTTATTAACTGCCAAGTTAATGGAAATGAGACCCTTGTAAAACTCCAATATTTTATCCCTTATCTTTGGTAGATTTCCGAGATAACAGCAGAAGAGCTGTATTGGCTCTGGTATAGAATGTTTTTCTAAAATAATTTTATGGTCTTCATCCATATACTCCCATATTCCCAGTGCCTTTTCAAGAAAATCAAGATATGGATTTTCTACGGGTAACATATCCCAAGATATAATTTCTGCTCCAAAAGATACACACGCTGTAAATATTAATTTAATGTTATACTGATTAATGATATTCTTTAAAATTTCTGCTCGCTCCTTTATCTTAAGTTTAGCTATCTCCCTTCTAAGCAACATTCCTCTTTCAGTTAGACCTAATGAAAAAACTTTTCCAGTTTCATAGGTTCCACCTAAAGGCCCCTCAATTATTAAATCTAGTCCTTCGAGAATAGCTAATATTCGCTTATCTATTGCTAATATTTCTTCAAATTCAGTTTTATGAAGCGAAGGTATCCATCGTCCAATCTTAAATGGTAAAGAACCCCCTCCAACATAAAGTTTAAATAACATCTCCTCGCACTCCGGAGCCAAATCCTCTAATCCAATAGTCTTCAAATATTCTAATAATGTCTGTGGTGTCTCTTCCCGAATCATCTCCTTAACCCCTATAGGCGCTTTGGGATATGTTAATGGAACCCTTAGCACCTGTCTCAGAATCATCTCAAAATCTTTTGGAGGCCAAACTATGAATATCTCACCAAATTTGGATGGAAGCTCCTTACGACTCATCCTAACAATAAATTTGAAATCGAAATCTGCCCTCATCAACTTATCAGCGTCCTTCTCCAGAGGAGATGTTTTCTCAATCTCCACAGCCACAGATTTTCCTTTACATAATTTATAATTTCTACACCACCCAACAACATCTATTCTTTCATGAGTGGGCATAGGATATTCAAGTTTTGTATCAAAGCCATAATACTTCAAAATTTTATCAATATATTTCTGCAGGTTAACATGAGATATCGCCATCCCATATCTGTAAACTATTATTTTAATTTAAATTTATCTGTGGGCGTAGTAGGCGATGAAGGGCTTCAGGCTGTCAATTCTTGCGCACCCCAAGCGCTCAACTTGGACTATGGAACCCGCCTCCTCCTTCAGGGATAGGCGTTCGATGAGGCCTTTTATCCTCGATGCGTCTGGCATCACCACCTCAGCCTCTACGCCGATGCCCTTCGGGAGCCAGTGTATGAAGGGAAGGCCCATCCTCCTTGCCTCTAGGTGGTCTCCAGGTATGGGCTCCGCCTCAAGATTTGGCTCCGTCTCCTTCACCTCTATGTTCCTCAACCCCATCAGCCTCACCCTCCCCCCTGGTCTGAGTCTCTCAGCGTCTCTCTCAGCTATCTGGAGCTCCACGGCGCCGTCTTTTGGTTCAACCCTCAGCCTCCTCACACCCCTCTCTGGGTGGTCTGGATGGAGGGGCAGCTTAGCCTCCAGTGGTTCATCTAAGCCGACGATTCTCAAGGGCTTCGGGTTCTCTATGAAGAAGTATCTGTTGGCCCTCGGCTCGACTACTCTTCTGTTTAGGGCTGCTATGTTGTCCCAGCTTATCCTCGCCTCCACCCCCTTTGGGCCGATCTCGAGCATCAGCATCCTAACCGCCTCGGGCTGTATGCCCCTCCGCCTGAGGGCCATGAGGGTTCCAAGCCTTGGATCATCCCAGCCTATGTAGGTGCCGGCCTCTATTCCGGCTCTGATCTTCGATTTGCTCAGCACACCGGCCTCTAGGCTTAGACGTCCAACGCTTAGAACCTCCGGATAATCCCAGCCGAGGTATTTGTAGATGTATCTCTGCCTCACGGTGTTTACCTCATGCTCCTTCCCCCTGATTATGTGGGAGACCCCCATCTCATGGTCGTCTATGGCGCAGCTGAAGTTGTATAGGGGCCAAACCCTGTAGCGGGTTCCAACCCTTGGATGAGGAGCCGTGGCGATCCTAAGGGCGG
>CAZGKJ010000050.1:0-7347 GCA_964525955.1 uncultured Candidatus Bathyarchaeia archaeon | reverse complement strand
TACGGTTGAGAGCCCTCTCTATGAGCTCCCTCAGGGGGCCGAGCTCGAGGTCGAGGATGTAGGTGAGGGAGAGCTTCATGCTGGCAGTTGAGGCCATATTCTTCCCGAGGGCCTTGAGGAAGGCTGGATAGTAGGCGTCTATCTGATTCACCTTCGCCTCCAACCTCTGGGCGAAGAAGCCTGGGATGATGAATCCAAGGCCAAGCGTCAATAATAGGGCTGGAGCCCCCCATCTCAGATAGGCTGGGACGGCTATGAGCGTGGAGGGTATGAGGGCCATGAGGCCTCGCCTCATCAGCTTATAGAGCCTTGGAGGCTCATCCCCGATGTGGATGAGGGGCTCCTTAGCTGAGATGACTCTCAGGCCGAGGAGCATGAGGAGGATTGCTATGGCTGAGAGGCCGTAGGCGTAGTAGATGACGTTTGGGTTGGCCATGAAGACCGTCAGCATTGAGAGGGTCATGATGACGAAGATTATGGCGCTCTGGAAGGCGTTGAAGACTCCCCCCACAACCCTCAGAGATTCAAGGGTTCTCGTGTAGCTCCCAGCGAACTCCTCGGTGATCGTCGAGGCCTCCATCTCAAGGTAGCCCTCAGGATCGAGGCTGGAGAAGACGCTGACGCATCGTAGGAGGACATCCCTCAAGGGCTGTTCAACCCCCTCAGCCATCAGCATCGTCGCCCTCGTGAATCCATAGCCCAGCTCACGGGCCAGATACCTGATTCTCCTAAAGACCTCCGCATAGCGTCCATACTCCCCCGTCTCAGCCACAGCCCTGATGAGGTCATCCGGACCAACCTGACCCATGGAGAGGGCGTACATATGGATGATGGCGTCCACCAGCCGTCCATCAACCCTAAGGCCCCGCCTCACCTTCAATAGCCTCGAGGCTGAGAGGTGAAGATGGCTGAGGCCGCTGAGGCCACGGCCCTTAGATATCGCCCCCTCCAGATATAGTAGGCTGTGAGGGCTATCGATGAGAGGGTGAGGATGAGGATCACTCTTCTACGATCCAAGGTGGCTCCCCCTCCACGGCCCTCTTATAAACTGGATCGACGCCATACCTCTCAACTGCGATAACCGTCTTCCAGACGTCGAGGTAGCTTGGATATCTCTCCTTTAGGCATCTTATGATCTCAGCCCTCCGCCTGATCTCCTCGTAGAGCTCCGGCAGCCTTTCACGTCCCCATCCCCTGAAGGGTAGAACCTTAGTCTCCATGAGGTAGCTGGAGCCCAGGAATCTGAGGCTGTCGCTGTCAGCGTCGTAGAGGAAGACGGGGAGATAGTTGAGCTGTCCCTCCTCGGCGTCGTAGCCTATGACCTCCGTCACCGATGTGACTCTTCTAACCAGCTTTGTTCCACGCTCCATCCTGGCCTGGAATATCGTCAGGTTTAGGCCGTCGATATGGGACTTCGGAACGTTGATCGGGTCGGAGGTGAGCCTCTGGAAGAGCTGTCCGAGGTTTCCGGCGTGCATGGTGCTTATGACGGGGTGACCAGTCTCTATGGCCTGGAAGGCTATGCGGCCCTCCTCACCTCTGATCTCGCCTACGATGATGTAGTCGGGCCTCTGCCTAAGGGCTGCCTTCAACAGGTCGAACATGGTGACGTTGCTCCCCGTATGCATTCGGGTGACCTCCCTCACCCAGTTCTTGTGGAGGACGTTCACCTCAGGGGTCTCCTCGATGCTGACTATCTTCATATCCGATCTGACGAGGCCGAGGAAGGCGTTTAGGCTGGTGGTCTTCCCCGACGCTGTCTCGCCGCAGAAGAAGCAGGAGACCCCTATGTCGAGGAGTATCCACATATAGGCCGCGAGCTCCTCGTTTATGGTTCCGAAGCGGCAGAGGTGGGCCACCGATATTGGGGTCTTGCTGAACTTCCTTATTGTGAAGTTGCTCCCCTTCAGGCTTATGTCCTCGCCGAAGACGATGTTGAACCTGGAGCCGTCGGGGAGATGTATATCAAGTATCGGATGCGTATAGCTGAGGACCTTCCCATATCGCTCAGCTATGCTCTTCAGCAGCTTATCTATCTCCTCCCCTGAGACGACTATGTTTGAGATGAGGCTTCCGAAGAGTTTGTGATATACGAAGACGTTTCCAGCCCCTGGGACGCTTATATCCTCAAGCCAGGGGTCTTCGAGGGTCCTCCGGTATCTCGATGCTCTTCATGGAGGCGACTATCCTTGCGATCTCCGTCTCTATGGCGTCGAGGAGCTCCCTACCCGGAGATGGAGGCTCTATGAGGTTGTAGCGTCCAATCTCCCCGCCGCCCTCAACGTGGACGAATATACCTATCCCTATGGGGTAGAGGACGTTAGGCTCCTCGACGCCGGCTGCGAGGTCGAGCCTTGGATAGTAATCCGGCTGACGCCTCAGCCCCTCCAGATATTTTGCGAGGTAGGGGTGATCCCTCACCGCCTCCTCGAGGGTTTCTGGTTTCCCCTCCCTCAGTAGCTTTAGCCCCTCCCCCTCCTCCTCAGGAGGAGCGACGAAGAGGAGTTTCATGGTGTCCACCTATAGCTTAACTCCTCCCAGGGGGATGACCCTCAAACCGAGATGCGGGTTCACCTCGAGGGTGATGGAGTCAACTCTTTCACCTGTGCTCCCCCACAGCTTCACGATTCTAAGAGACTTCACGTTGATCCCTGAGATTCTGGCGTTGCTGAGGGTGAGGTAGACATCCGATGAGGCTCTCAGCTTCATCGCTGAGGCCTCTGGGAGGAAGCCTGGATGGAAGGTGAGGATGACGGTTTTTCCGTCGGAGACGAGGTTCTTCATCTTCGTTATGAATGTGAGGAGTTCATGAACCGGCGTGTCGACTGTGAGGACGCTTAGGCTGTCTATGACGACTGCGTCGAAGCGTCGTCGGTTTAGCTCGAGGAAGCTGCTCGCCACCTTTAGGAAGAATCCTGATAGGAATCTGCTCCACCGTCCACCCTCGACGTGGAGGGGGTAGATGGAGAGCCTCCCCTTCAGATAGGCTTCACGGGCGTCCAGCTTGATTGATTTCATCATGTTTAGATATTCCTTCACCGTGGCCTCGCTGGTGATTACGAAGACCTTTAGGCCCTCACCCAGCATGGAGTGGACGATCTTCATCGTCAGAACGGTCTTCCCCGATCCATAGTCCCCCTCGACGCTGACGAGGCTTGGATGGGGAATCCCACCTCCCAATCCCTTGTCGAGGTCGTCGATCCCAAGCTTGATCAACCTCACCCCTCCCTCACCCCCTCATCTGCTGCGGTAACCCCGTAATGGGAGGCGAAGAGAACCAGAACGGCCTCTCCAGGAGGTATATCCGGAGCCCCCTCCGGGAGCTCCACCTCGATCAGGGCCTCCTCCCCAGGGGCGATGTAGGGATGCTCCTCCGGGTTGAAGGCCTTGCCTCCGTCTGAGACCCTCACCTCCAGCACCCTGTAATCCTCGATGGGGTAGCTCTGGTTTTCATAGGCGATGATGACGGTATTCCATCGATAGCTCCCCTCGGAGTGGAGGAAGATGGCTCTGGAGCCTATGTTGGAGACCGTGAAGTTCACCTCTCTGGCGTCGACGTTCTCTATGCTCAGCCTAAGCTCCACCTCCATCCTCACCCTCTCCCACTCCCCCTGGGCGTTGAGCATCTCCCTCAGCCCCACCGCCATCTGCATCAGGGCCCCCATGAAGAGGCCGAGGGATGTCAGCAGGGCGAGGAGGAGGATGGCGAAGGCGAGGGGTATGGAGAGGCCCATGGCATCACCTCACGGCCCTGAGAAGAGATATGTGCTCCCCACCCCCCTGAAGGGCTCCAGCCTCGCCTCGAATAGCTCCCCACCCGGCTCCTCCCTTGGATAGGCCCTAAGAACGGCGGTCTCACCGCTCTCCCATACCCCGTCTCCATCCACATCCCTGAGGGCGTATTCACCGCTTCCAGGGGACGCCGAGGCGTTGTAGCTGTAGAGCTCCGCCCTCCTATAGGGGCCAACATAGAGGTCGAGATGCTCATAATCTGTGACGGGGAGTGGACCCACATTCTTGGCGTAGACGACATAGTGACTCGGCGACGTTGAGCCGTCGATGGTGGCGTATACGATTTCCAGTTGAACCGCCATCTCCCTCCTCGCAGTCTCCACAGCTCGAAGTATGTCGCTCTGGAGCAGGCTCCCCGTATAGACGACGTATCCAGAGACCCCGCTGGCGAGGACCACTGAGGCGATGACGATGATCACCTCGCTGAGGGTTGAGGAGAATCCCATCTACCTACACCTCGGCGCCGCGCTAAGCCTTAGGGCGTCGAAGACGGCCTCCATAGCATCCTCCGGCCTCAGGGCTATACCTGAGGCGGCTGCCGCTCCGTAGATGTTGAGGATGAGCTCCTCGACGCTTATGCCCTTAACCCGGGCCTTCTCGACTATGGGTGTCAACCTTGAGATGAACCAGCTTGACCCCTCTGGGAGGTAGCCGAGGTGTTCACAGTATTCCGATAGGCTGTTTACGTCTTCGGGTTCGAGGCCGAGGTCGAGGAGCGACCATATCCACTTTAGGATTGCGAATCTCCCCCTCAGTGGGAGGGGGCGGGATGGGGGTGGAGCCGTCTCCTCCTCATAGGCCTCCTCAACCTCCTCTATATTCTCCTGCTGATGCGTCGGCTCAGCCTTCACTTCGATCCTCGGCGTCTCAGCCCTCGGCGTCTCAGCCCTCGGAGGGGGGGTTTGAACCCCCTTCAATCTATCGAGCTTCTCGATGTCCTTCTCCGTTGTGATGACCCTGAGGATGTTGAAGGGGTTCTCTATCTCGCTTATGGCTGAGCGGATGTCGATGATGGCATCTCTAAGGGCTGAGACCGTCTCCCTGAGGTCTGAGGTGGTCTTCGTAACGTTCTCGCTGAGCCTCCTCAACCCCTCCTCCAATCCCTCTATACGTCTCTCAAGCTCCCCCTCCTCCCTCTCCTCCGACTTCTCCTCTCCCTCCATCTCCCCCGTCATCCCCACCACCTGAATGTGAGAAAAAGGGGGGACTAATCGAGGCCCATCTTTCCACCTATCCCACGAGCACCCAGGTGCTCTTCGGCATCGTCTCCGGTATGGTGAACTCTATCGATAGGGGCGCCGACTTCTCCAATCTGATCTCGACGACTATACGAGTCCTCACCGAGGCCGCATCGGCGGTGCTGAGATGGATCATGAGGTAGCCCTTCTCAAAGGAGTCGAGGGTTGAGTCTCCATTGCTGTTCTCTATGAAGAGCTTAGCAGCCGTGCTCGTCGTATTCATCTGGGTGACGAGTTCGTCGAGGGTCTTGCTCGTCGGATCATAGTCCTCATCTACACCCTGATAGACATCTGCATATGCCTTAGAGCCTATCTTGAGGGTGACGACTGTCGCATTCTTCCACATGGCGACGTACTTGACGCCGAAGGCTCTCAACGGTATGACCACATCGGTGATCTTATCCCCAGTGGAGTCTGTCTTGACGAAGATGCTTCCATCAACCGTCAGAGGCGTGCTCGCCTGCTTAAGCCCCTCCTGTATGACTGTCTTACCCCTCTCGGTGGCGAAGAGGCCTTGGTTTACGACCATGAAGCTGAAGGCGGCTGCGATTATGACGAAGGCTATTAGGACTATGGCTGCCTCAAGGCCCACTATGCCCCTTCTCCCTCTAGGCCTCCCTCTCCTCCGCACCTCTTTCCCCCTTTAACGCTCCAGGGACGGCCTATAAAGTGTTTGTGCAGATTAAATGTATATGGTGGAGAGGTGGATATCACCGATAGATGAATATCCCTAACGGCCGACGTCGAACGATAGGCATAAATAATATCTCTCTCCTCTTCCTCCACACCACGAGGAGTCCCCCTTGTCGAGGGAGATAAGGCCCATAGTCAGACTCCATGGAACGAGCCTCGACGGAACGAAGCCGACCCCCTACGCCCTGATGGGCATAAAGGGGATCGGCCAGAGGATAGCCTGGGCCATCGTCCGCAGGGCGGGCATAGACCCAAACATGAGGCTGGGAGCCCTCTCAGAGGGGGAGTTGAAGAAGTTGGAAGCCATCATCGAGGATCCAGCCTCCTGGGGCCTCCCCACCTGGCTCTTCAATCGACGCAAAGACCCGGGGACAGGTAGGGATCTACATCTATTGGCCTCCGATCTGGAGCTGCAGGTGAAGGCTGACATAGAGTTGATGAAGGAGATACGATGCTGGAAGGGTGAGCGCCATGCCAGAGGGCTCAAGGTTAGGGGTCAGAGAACTAAGACGACGGGCCGTAAGGGGCGAACCGTAGGCGTCGTGAGGAAGAGGAGGTGAGGGGTTGGGAGACCCTAAGAAGAGGAGGAAGCGCTATACGACGCCTAAACGCCCCTACGACGTTGACAGGCTGAGGGAGGAGCTGAGGCTCATAGGCCTCTACGGGCTGAGGAATAAACGGGAGCTGTGGAAGCATCGGACGGAGCTCCGGAGGATCAGGCGTATGGCGAGGGAGATGTTGGCTCTCCCCCAAGAGGAGAGGGCTGAGCAGGAGAGGCAGCTTATGGCGAGGCTTAGACGCCTCGGCCTCATAGGGGAGAAGGCCACCCTGGAGGACGTCCTCGGCCTGAAGGTTGAGGACATCCTGGAGCGGAGGCTTCAAACCATCGTCTACCGTAAAGGCCTGGCCCGCTCCCCCTATCAGGCCCGCCAGCTCATAGTCCACGGCCACATAGCCATAGGGGGTCAAAGGGTGAGGGTTCCCAGCTACCTCGTCGAGGTTGATGAGGAGCCCCTCATCACCTACGCCGAGACAAGCCCCCTCTCCGATGAGAATCACCCCCTTAGAAAGGAGCTTGAAGCCATGAAGATGATGGGTGAGGCGAGATGAGTGAGAGGAAGGAGAAGTGGGGCGTAGTCCACATCTACAGCAGCTTCAACAACACCATAGTCCATATGACCGATCTAACGGGGGCTGAGACCATCGCCTTCGCCTCCGGAGGGATGTTCGTCAAGGCAGACCGCCTTAAGCCCTCAGCCTACGCAGCGATGAAGGCCGCCCAATACGTAGCTGAGAAGGCTAAGGATCGAGGCATAACGGCCATACACATAAAGGTTAGAGCTCCAGGGGGGACGAAGTCCAAGACTCCAGGCCCAGGGGCTCAGGCGGCTATCAGGATCCTCGCCAGGCAGGGCTTCAGGATCGGTCGAATAGAGGAGACGACGCCCATACCCCACGATGGGACGAGGAAGAAGGGCGGTCGACGGGGCAGGAGGCCGTAGGATGCCGATGGAGGCGAAGCTCCTCTCCTTAGAGGGGGATACGATACAATTCCTCGTGAAGGGCTGCGACACCGCCTTCGCCAACGCCCTTCGGAGAGCCATGATAGCGGAGGTTCCGACGA
>CAZGKJ010000049.1:0-7594 GCA_964525955.1 uncultured Candidatus Bathyarchaeia archaeon | reverse complement strand
CGACGGTTATGTAATCCCTCACATCCACATTCGCCGGATAGGGGACTATGATGGCCCCTGGATCGAGATTCACAGCTAAAACATCCTCCCCCTGAAGCTCAAGCCATCTGGTGAGGGATGCCGTCAACTCCGTCTTACCCGACCCCGCCGTCCCTATGATGAAGGCAAGGTTCAACCCCTTCACCCAGCTATGAACTCCTCAAACAGCCTATGGGCCTCACTCAACCTAAACCGTTTAGGGGGATTCTTGAAGGCATATGCCGATATGGGTGTGACAACACCCCTCAGACCCCTGTCGAGGGAGAGTTTCACAGCCCTTATCACGTCGAGGAGGACGGAGCCGGCGTTGGGGGCATCGACGGTTCCAAGCTTGAGGTCGATTGTGAAGGTTGCCCCACCATAGTAGCGCCCCTTAATCCATAGGAAGCTGTCCCTCGAGTTGCCGAGGAAGTCGACATAATCCGTCGACCCAGAGACGAGGGGGAACTCATAGGGTATCGAGGCGGCGACGGCTTCGGTCTTGATCTTCCTCTTCTCCCCCCTCACCCTCGCAAGGGTGTTGAGGGCCTCCATGCCGCCGCCGACGTCGAGCTGGAAGCTCTCCTCAATTCGGACGCCTCGCATATGGAGGAACTCAAGCAGGGCCATGTGGAGCGCCGTAGCCCCAACCTGATCGAGGAGGTCATCGCCGACGAGGGGAAGCCTAGAGGCCTCGAACTTCTCAGCCCAAGCTGGATCGCTGGCTATAGACGATGGAGTGGCGTTTATGAAGGCGCATCCAGCCTTGAGGGCCTCCTCGGCGTAGAACCTCGAAGCCTCCTCAGCTCCACCTGAGATGAGGTTCACAAGTATCTCAGCCCCGCTTCGCCTCAGCTCCTCGGCGACATCCACCGGCTCAGCGTCGGAGACGACTATGAGGTTTTTGGTCAACTCGCTGACGCCGTCGAGGACCGGCCCCCTCCTCACCTCCACTCCAAGTCTGGGAACCTCGGAGAATCTTGGGACCTCATTCACCTCGCTGAATATGGCCTCGGAGAGGTCTCTACCCACCTTTCTTCCATCGATGTCGAAGGCTGCGACGAACTCTATATCTCCAACGCCGTATCCCCCAATCTTCTCGTGGAGCAGTCCAATCGGCTCCGCCTCCCTGTAATAGTAGACGCCTTGGACGAGGGCTGAGCAGCAGTTTCCAACACCGGCTACCGCAACCTTGATTCTCCCCATCTCCCTCACCTTGGGGTGGTTAATGATGGGAAGCGGCTATATAAAGCCTAATCTCTCCCCGAGAGGGATTTCTCCATCTTTACGGCTGTCAAGCCCCAATAATAACGTCTCAGCCTCCCCGTCTCCCTATAGCCGAGATGCCTATAGAAGGCTCTCGCCCCCTCGTCGCCTTCCCTCACCTCCAATCTCATCCTCTCAGCCCCCAGCTCCCTGAATCTACGCTCAATCTCCCCCATCAATCTCGAACCTATGCCACGCCTCCTATAGGCCTCGTGGACGGCGATGTTGACAACGTGACCAACCTTCACGCCGTCATCCTCCTCAAGCTCCCCCATGACGTAGCCGACGATCCTCCCATCGGCGACGGCGACGAGGAATAGATGCGGCGTCTCCCTATGGAAGTGGATGAAGACCCCCCTCGACCAGGGCCAGAGGAAGGAGCGACGCTCTATGGCGTAGACCTCATCGAGGTCCTCGGGTCTGAAGGGCCTTATCTCGATGTCCATATCAACCCCTTCCCAGGAGGCTTCTCCCCAGCTGGAAGAGGCCTCCAAGGGTGAAGGCCAAACCCCTCAACACATCGAGGATGGGGTATAGAAACATCTTCCTCATCTTCTTAGACCTTATGGCTGTCCTGGCGTATAGGGCTGTGTGGAGCATGTAGATCGATGCAGCTGAGGCGATGAGGAGCTTCAAAAGCCTCGGCATGAGGGTTAAGCCGAGGGTTATGAGGGAGATGGAGAGGAAGAAGAGGATGGTGGTGGAGAAGAGATACGCCGAGAGCCATCTGGCGATGCGGCTCGCCCTCTTATAGATGAGCATGAAAGCTCCTCCACGCCCATAGTTGAAGTGCTGCTTCAACAGGCCCCAGAGGGTTGTCCTATGCTTATGCCAGACGAGAACCCTTGGGTCGAGGACGATGCGGAAACCCCTGAGGCTGAGCTCCTCCACCGGCTGTAGGTCGTCGAAGCCGTAGTAGATGCGCTCATCGAAGAGATCTATCTTCTCGAGGGCATGCCTCCTAAAAGCCATATTACAGCCGGCTGGGAAGCGTAGTATCCTCAGGTCCGTGGTCTCATAGCGGTTTGTGAAGCTGGGGACTGCGTGGAAGAAGGTCTCATCCATATAGATGGAGAGGAAGCTATCCTTATGGTAGCCCTCGACGAGGCCTCCGACGAAGCCGACGGAGGGATCCCTGAAGTTCTCCACCATCGCCCTAACCCAATTCGATGGGACGACGCAGTCACCGTCTGTGAAGGCGATGATCTCACCCCTCGAATATCTCACACCCGTATTCCTCGCCGCGTTTAGGCCTCTACCCTCCTCGAGTATCAACCTCACAGGATAGCGCTCAACGATCTCCCTCGTCCCATCTGTTGAGTGGCCGTCGACGACGACTATCTCAAGCTTCTCCCGATCATAGTCGAGCTTCATAAGGGAGTCGAGGAGGTCTCCTATGGTCCTGGCGGAGTTCTTCACTGGGATGATGATGGAGACGTGGGGCTCATAGCGGTCTTCAGGCATCCCTCTCCTGTTGATGGATTCGGCGTCTTTTAAATTGAGCGTTAAATAAATCTCCCATCAGCCTCCCTATAGCTCACCCAGGGGAACCTCCGAAGGGAGTGCTCATAAACCCCCCTATTCTTATGGTAGCTGTTCCCTATGAGGAGGGTCTCCTTACCGAGGATGGCGGCCAATATGGCGACATGCAGCCTATCCGTGTAGACCCTCTCCGCATTGGCGACTGTTGAGACATAGTCCTCGAAGCTCCCCCTCTTAGAGATGTCTGCCACCAGGGGGTTTACGGCCTCCATCATTATGCTTCTCCTCAACTCCTCAGAGATCGCTGACTCCCGATCCCTCCTTAGGCAGACGAGGTCGTATTGCTTTCCCATCGGCCTTATAAACTCCTTCAGGTCCTCGGCTTCGAGGTATAGGGCCGTATCCTCGGCGAGTTGAACCTCCACAGAGGGGGGGAGTCCAAGCTCTGTGAGATGTCTATGGCTGTAGGGTTCACGGCAGAAGAGGATGATAAATCTACACTCCTGGAGGAGCTCCATGAAGCTGCCATCCCTAAACCAGTAGCTCTGGGGGGCGACGGCTATCGGCTTGTCATGGAGTCTCACGGCCTCCATCATAAGCGCTGGGCCATGCCATAGGTGGCTCATGTAGCCTCCACCCTCGAAGAGGATGAGGTCGAAGCCCTCCGTCTCATAGAGCTTGAATAGATGTCTCAGGCCGAGCCTATAGGAGGCGATGTTGAGGAGATACTTAAAGCCGAGGAGGGGCCTTCTCCAACCCTCCCTCTCCAGGTTTATGGCCTTATAATCGATGCCGAGTTCCCTCAGCTTCTTCTCCAAACCCATGTGGATGAGGGTGTCACCGTGATTTCCGCCTGGTGCGACGACGAGGATTCTGTCATCGCTGTGGCTCCTGAGGAATCTCTCGAAGTTATCCATCAAATTATTATTGGATTTAAACATCTGTAGGTGCTACCTTGCTGAGGAGGGGTGGAGGGCTTAGGGGGAGACTCGGATCACTGTTTTTACTCTTAGGCATCAGCCTCTTCGCCCTCTACCTCCTATGGACAAACCCCTTCAGGGTGCTCCTCGAGGCCGGTAGGCTGAACATCCCCCTATTCCTCCTCTCCATCCTCATCAACGACATGGGGCTACTACTCTTCGCCCTCTCCTGGCATCTCCTCCTCAGGGGTATGGGGGTGAGGCTCTCAACCCTTAAGTCGATCTCGGCGACCTTCATCAGCCTCTTCGTCGTCTGGCTCATGCCGATACCGATAGGCTCAGAGCTGATCAGGGCCTACCTGGTGAGAAACGAGGAGGGCTCAGACCTTGGGAAGGCGGCGGCCTCTGTGATGATACATAAGGCGATGTATAACCTCTCCTTCGGCCTATTGATCACGTTGGCAGCCGTCATCGAGGCCTCGAGGGGTGTTAGCATCCCCATAGAGCGGGGCCTCCTCCTCTTCGTCATCTTCTTCGGAGTCTCCACAAGCCTCCTCTTCAGCCTCCTCCTCACCCCAAGCCTCCTAAGGGGCATCTACAGCAGGCTGCCGAAATGGCTGAGGATGAGGGTGGAGGGCGCCCTCAACGATCCAAGGGTTGGAGCTGGAGGCTTCGAGGGGCTTCTAAACAGCTTGGAGGATGCCTTAGAGGCCTTGAAGTCGAAGCCCCTCATAAATCTCTCAGCCCTATCGATGGTCGCCTTCCAGTGGAGCACAGGCTCCATAACAACCTGGCTCGTCGCCCTATCGCTTGGATGCCGAATAGACTTCTGGATCATCGTAGTCCTCTACGCCGCCGTTGAGTTCATACAGCAGCTAAACATCATAATCCCAGGGGGCCTCGGCATAGTCGACGCAGGCCTCACAGGCTCCCTATACCTACTGGGCCTACCCCTCAGCCTCGCCTCAGCCATATCGCTGCTGACGAGGCTCGTCACCTACTGGCTTGAGCTCCTCCTCTGCTCCATCGTCTCCCTCCACTACGGCTACAGGGAGCTCCTAAAGGAATATCTCTAAGGGCTGCGATGCCATAATATCTCTGAGAGCGGTTCCCTTGAGGCTGAGGCTCGGCATCATCGGCTGTGGAAGGGCGACGACACTATTCCACCTAAAAGCCCTGGAGGAGGTCGGCGAGATAGAGGTGGTGGCCGCCGCCGACAGAGAACCTGAAAGGGCGAGGAGGGTGGCCGAGGAGATTGGGGCCAGATGGTATCAAAGCCATAGGGAGCTCCTGGAGGAGGGGGAGGTTGAGGCCGTCGCCGTCAACACCCCTCCAAGCCTCCACGAGGAGCTATCCCTCGAATCCCTAAGGGCCGGTAGGCACGTCATCTGCGAGAAGCCGATGGCGAGGAGCCCAGAGGGCTGTAGGAGGATAGCGGCTGAGGCCGAGAGGAGGGGGCTTGTGGCTCAGCCCTTCCACAACTACGCCTATACGCCGATCCTCGACGAGGCCCTAAAGCTTCTCGGGAAACGGAGAATAGGAGACGTGAGAACAGTGTCGATTAGGTTGATGAATAATCTTAGGGGTTATAGACCCCTGACATCCTTCAGATTTGAGGGGGATGAAGCCATAATCGAGGATCTGACGCCACATATCCTCTCCGTCGCAGGCCTCATCACAGGCTGGGGCTTTAGGGTCTTAGAAGTCGAGGGTTGGAGGAGGAGCTACCCCGTCGTCGACAACATAGCCTTCCAGATGGAGGCTGGGGGGATACCGCTTAGCGGGGAGGCGAGCTGGACGGCGGTTATCCCCAGCTTCGAGGTCCACATCGAGGGATCGGAGGGCTCCATTAAGATGGATCTGATGAGGAGGCCCTGGACCCTCGAATTGATGAGAGGCGGCGAGAAGAGGAAGATTGGGGGAGGAGGGATAGGCCGCATCTTTAGGCTTCTAAGGTTGAGGCATCCCTCCTTCACATGGCAGTATAGACATTTCTACAGGGTTGTGAGGGGCCTTGAGCCTCCCCGATTGGGGATGGAGGCCGAGGAGGCCATAGTCTCAGCCCTTGTGGAGATGGGGGAGGGGATGAGAATACATGGGTAAGCTATCCATCGTGAGGGTAGGGGAGGATGTAGAGAGAGCCGTCGAGGAGGCCGTAGACCTCATAGGTGGATTGGGCATCAGGAGGGGTGTAAGGGCCATAGTCAAGCCCAACATCTGCTACCCAAGAAACCCATACGGCATGGTCATCACGGACTTCAGGGTCATAGAGGCAGTTATAAGGCTGCTGCAGACTGAGACCGACGACATAGCCGTGGTGGAGAGCGACAACATCTCAGGGACAGCCGACGATAGAGCCAGGCGATCAGGCCTACTCGACCTACTTAGACGGCTCAACGTAGAATTCATAAACCTCAGCAAGGATGAGGGAGAAACCCATAGGATAGGGGAGGTGGAGATAAGGCTTCCCAAAACCGTCTTGGAGGCGGAATACTTCGTGAATCTCCCAAAGATGAAGACCTCGGGGCCAACCCTCGTAACCCTCTCCATCAAAAACCTCTTCGGACTCCCCATGAGGGGGGATAAGAAGAAGCTCCACCCATACCTCGATGAGATCCTCCCATATCTGGCGAAGGTTGTGTCTCACAACCTCATCGTCGTCGACGCCATAACGGCGATGGAGGGGAACGGCCCCGTCATAGGGACCCCGAAGGAGATGAACCTCATCATCGCCGGTCGAAACCCCCTGGAGGTGGACGCCCTCTGCTGTAGAATCATGGACATAGACCCGAGGGAGGTGAGGCATCTGGTGAAGGCCTATGAGATGGGCCTGGGGGAGATCGACGTCGAGAAGCTGGAGGTCGTCGGCGAGGATTGGAGGAGCCTCGTCACGCCCTTTGAGAGACCCTACTCCTTCAGGGCCTCCATGAGGTCTATCAAGTCGATCTTCAGAACCCTCATCGGATAATTCGGCGATCGCCGAATTGCTAATCGATGCTCAACGAAAACTTAAAAAGGAATATGGAGGGATGATTCATCAATCATCATCCTCCGGTGATGGTTTTGAAGACAAGCCGCCCCGTCGGCATCATAGGCTATGGGGCCTATATCCCCATGAATAGGCTCAAAGCCTCTGAGATAAGCAGGGTGTGGGGTGGATGCACCGAACCCATAGAGGAGAAGGCCGTCGCCTCCATCGATGAGGACGCCGTAACCATAGCGGTTGAATGCGCCAGATATGCGATCAAGAGGGCGAAGATCGATCCAAGGGAGATAGGAGCCATATACGTCGGAACAGAGTCGAAGCCCTACGCCGTGAAGCCATGCGGAACCATAGTTGCGGAGGCCATAGGGGCGACGCCCCATGTGACGGCCGCCGACTACGAGTTCGCCTGCAAGGCCGGAACAGAGGCCTTCCAAGCCTGCATAGGCCTCGTGTCCAGCGGGATGGTTAAGTATGCCATGGCCATAGGGGCTGACACGGCTCAGGGGCGGCCCGCAGACCCCTTAGAGTATACCGTGGCCTGTGGTGGAGCCGCCTTCATCTTCACCCTCAAATCTGAGAGGACTCTCGCCTACCTCGAGGGCTCCTACTCCTACGTCACCGACACCCCAGACTTCTGGAGGAGGGGCCTTGAGATGTATCCGAGGCATGGGAACAGGTTCACGGGTGAGCCAGCCTACTTCAGACATATCGTCGGGGCCGCTAAGGGCTTGATGGCTGAGCTGGGCTACGGCCCCCAGGACTTCAGGTATGCCGTCTTCCATCAGCCTAATGTGAAGTTCCCCGTTAAGGTGGCTAAGAGGCTTGGCTTCAGCATCGATGCCATAAAGCCTGGTCTCATCGTCCCCTACGTCGGCAACACCTATGCAGGCTCCACACCCATCGGCTTGGCCGCCACCCTCGA
>CAZGKJ010000048.1:1244-7981 GCA_964525955.1 uncultured Candidatus Bathyarchaeia archaeon | reverse complement strand
ATAGGTGGGCCGGGCAGGATTTGAACCTGCGATCTCCGCCGTGTGAGGGCGGCGTCCTGGCCAGGCTGAACGACCGGCCCGTCAAAGGGATTCTATCCTGCGTCGATAAAACCCTTTCCCATATCATATAGGCTTTTATAGTTGCGGGGCTCCCCCTCCAGCTTCAGTGGTGGAAATGGGGAGGGGTGAACATCCTAATGCTTAAACGCCGAGTCCGTGGAGAGGCTGAGAGGTCTAACGTCGACTCCTAATCCTCTTAGGCCTAAGATTCTTGCTCCTACATTTCCTACACTTCGTCGCCCTCGGAGGATTTGTGGCTCCACACTTCCTGCAGATCATCTTCTCCAATCTATGCTTCCTCGCAAGCTCCAGCTTGAAGGGATCCCTCAGCGACATGGGGACACCAGACCGAGAGCATAGGGTTCTAATGATATTTTACCCTTTCTGAATCTGGGTCTGCAAACAACGATAACCTTTTAACCCGATGTCGATATGATAATAGAACACCACGGAGGAAGGGGATTCGAGGTGTCGGTGAACACGGTTTACGTTGGGAGGAAGCCCATCCTGAACTACGTCCTCGCCTGCATGACCCTCTTCAAGAGCGGGGCGAATGAGGTGCTGATAAAGGCGAGGGGTAGAGCCATCAGCAGGGCCGTCGACGTCGTAGAGGTGATGAGGAACAGGTTCATGCCGGACATAAAGGTTGAGGACATCAAGATCGGAACAGAGGAGATGGTCTCAGAGGACACCAACACGCCGACGAACATAAGCACCATCGAGATCAAGATAACCAAGTAGACGGCGAGGCCTTAGAAGTCAGCCCCTACACGCCCTCCGGCCCGGAGGAAAGAGTGAGTGGAGACGAGGCTGTGTGAATTTTGCCTCAGGAGCGGCGTCCTCTGCTCGAGATGTAAGGAGAAGCTGAGGTCAGGCGAGGTCTCCGAGCTCTACATGAAGGTGGCGAGATTCCTCCTCGAAATCGAGGATAGATACCCCATGATACAGGATGCGAAGCTCGTGGACGTCGTGGAGGAGGATGGGATACTCGCCCTCGTAGTCGGGAGAGGCGACAGGGAGAAGTTCATGGGCTATGGTGGACGCCTCATAAGGGAGGTTCGAGACGCCTTCAGGAGGAGGGTCATCGTCATAGAGGCCGGAGGGAGTGAACGGAGATTCCTGGAGGATCTATTCTCGGGCTACCGGATACTCACCATAAACGTCATCTGGCTTCCAGACGGCTCAAGTGAGACGAGGATCGTCCTCGCAGGTCGGAGACTGAATGAGAGGCGTATAAGGGCGCTGACCGAGATAGCCAGGAGGGTTAGGGGCATAAGCCTGAGGGTGGAGCATACATAGCATCAAAGCTTTAACCCCCCACATCAATAGACTCACCCCGAAGGGATTCACCTTGGAGAGGGTTGAGATAGAGGAAGCGAAGAGAAGGGCTGGCGAGACCCTAACCATAGCCGGATGGGTCAGCAGGACGAGGGACCTTGGGAAGCTGAAGTTCATCCTCCTCCGAGACGCCTCGGGGGAGATACAGGTGACTGTGAAGCCTGACAACCCGATAGCGGAGACCATAGAGGAGCTCCACCTCGGTAGGGAGGATGTCGTCGCCTTCAGGGGGAGAACCATCGAAAGCGGAATCGCCCACGCAGGCGTCGAGTTCATCCCCGAGTCCGTTGAGCTCATAAACAGGGCTAAACAGCCCATACCCATCGACATCTCGGGGAGGGTGAAGGCTGAGCTCGATACACGCCTCGACTACAGGTTCCTCGACTTCAGAACCCCGAGGAGTAGGGCCATCTTCAGGATTCAGCATACGCTTCTACAGGCCTTCAGGAGATTCCTCAGCGACAGGGGATACCTCGAGATTCAGCCCCCCTGCATCATAGCCTCAGCCTCCGAGGGTGGAGCCGAGCTCTTCAAGCTCCCCTACTTCGACAGGACAGCCTACCTGGCGCAGAGTCCTCAGCTCTATAAGCAGATGTGCGCCGTCAGCTTCGAGAAGGTCTTCATGGTCGTCCCCGTCTGGAGGGCTGAGAAGTTCGACACGCCTACGCATCTAAACGAGGTGAGGCAGATGGACATAGAGCAGGCATACGCCGACGATGAAGATGTGATGCACGTATTGGAGGAGTGCCTGGCATATATGCTGGAGACCGTCCGCAGAGAGCGACGGGAGGAGCTGGAGGTTCTCGGCCGAGAGCTGGAGGTGCCGAGGCTCCCATTGAGGAGGCTGACCTACGATGAGGCGATAGAGATGCTCAGAGACGTCGGCGACGAGATCAAATGGGGTGAAGACTTCACGAGAACCCAGGAGAGGAAGCTGTGGAAGCTCCTCGGGGAGGAGGCCTTCTTCATAAAGGATTGGCCTGAGGCCCTAAAACCCTTCTACGCCATGCCCAGGGAGGATGACCCCAGGCTTGTCCACGCCTTCGACCTCATATATAGAGGCTTGGAGATCAGCAGTGGGACGCAGCGTATACATCTCCCAGACCTATTGAGGAGGAGGCTGCTGGAGAAGGGGTTGAATCCGGAGAGCTTCAAGCATTACATCGAGTGCTTCGAGTATGGAGCTCCACCCCACGCAGGTTGGAGTATAGGCCTCGAGAGGTTGACGATGGCCGTCACGGGGGCCAGCAACATAAGGGAGTGCTGCATGTTCCCCAGAGACAGGGAGAGGCTGATCCCCTGATGGATGAGACATCCTTCAGGTATAAGCAGTGCATAGTCATCAGGGCGGACCTCGATGTGAGCGTTGGGAAGCTCATAAGCCAGGCCTGCCACGCAGCCGTCGAGGCCTCTGAGGAGGCGAGGAGGAGGAGGCCCAGAATCTGGCGTAGATGGAGGGATGAGGGGGCTAAGAAGGTGGTGCTGAGAGTCGAATCCCTTGAGGAGCTTATGGAGCTCGCTGAGAGGGCTGAGGAGCTGGGCATAGTCAACGTAGTCATCAGGGATCGAGGCCTCACAGAGGTGCCCCCTGGAACCATAACGGCCCTGGGCCTTGGACCCGACCTTTCGGAGAGGATGGATAGGGTGACGGGTCATCTAAGGCTGTATAGATAGCGGATGACTAATATCCGGCGGAGACCTCCCATGATCGGGGTTGACGGCTAAGATTCTGGGAGTCCTCTCCCTCCTACCCCTCCTGATATCCCTAAGCCTATTAGCCTCCTTCCTCACCCCCCTCAACGCTTCGAGGTCACCCCCCAGGGTTGAGTGGAATAGAACCTATGGGGGGAAGCTGGGGGATGTAGGCTGGTTTGTCAGGCAGACGAGGGATGGAGGATACATAATCGTCGGCACAACCTCCAGCTACGGCGAGGGGGAGTATGACGCCTGGCTGATTAAGACCGATGAAGATGGAGATGTCGAGTGGAATAGGACGTATGGCGGAGTTAAGTGGGATGTGGGATGGTCCCTGGAGGAGACGAGGGATGGAGGCTACATCCTCGCCGGCGAGACCTCATCCTGGGGTTCAGGCCACTATGACATCTGGCTCATCAAGCTCGACTCGAGGGGAGACGAGGAGTGGAGTCTCACCTATGGATGGCCCGACTGGGATATAGGATACTGCGTCAGGGAGCTTAGGGATGGGGGATACATCGTCGCTGGATGCACGAGGAAGACGAGGATTATAGGCGGCGGATACTGGGACGCCCTCCTATTGAGGGTTGACCCCCTCGGCAGGGTTCTATGGTGTAAGACCTACGGCGGACCCTACGAGGATGGAGCCTGGTATGTCTTAGAGACGGGGGATGGAGGCCTCATAGTGGCTGGATACACAACCATCTCCGCCGATAGGCTTGCGGATGCCTGGATCATAAAGACCGATGAGCTCGGCGAAGTGGAGTGGAATGTGATATATGGCGGAGACGGAGACGACTGGCTCTTCTCCATAGAGGAGGCTGGGGATGGCTACATAGCCGCTGGGGCGACCGGCTCCTATGGGGCTGGGGGATACGACTTCTGGCTCATAAAACTCGATGGGGATGGAGGCATACTATGGAATAGAACCTATGGAGGGGCTGGAAGCGACATAGGATGGCTGGTGAGGGAGACGGAGTGTGGATACATCATAATCGGCGGAACAACATCCTATGGGGAGGGGGACTGGGATATATGGGTTGTAGAGACCGATAGGGATGGAGATCCCCTATGGAATCAGACCTACGGAGGAGTAGGCCGAGATAGGGGGTGGTGCATAGATGAAACGAGGGATGGGGGATACATCCTCGTCGGATATACGACTCCCCCAAACTCGAGATACTGGGATGTGATCCTCCTAAAGCTCTCCGAAGAGGCCTATAAGGGGAGGGGTGCCCCCCTATACGTCTCAGCCACCCTAACGGCCGTCTCATCGATCCCCCTGCTGATTCTGGGGGTGAGGGGTAGGCTCAGGGGCCGGTGAAGCCGCATTTGGGGCAGTGATATTCACGGCCGAAGAGGCGGCACTTCTCACAGCGCCAGATGGTGACCTCACCGCAGTTGGGGCAGGGAAACTTCACAGACCTCTCATCGGGTGAGATGCGCTTACCACAGGAGATGCAGTAGGGCATATCAGCCACTATGGGCGGCAAACCCCATATTTAAATATGGAGGTTATATCCCAGCGGATACTTATTAGGAAGCAAATCCGAGTCTGGGCTCCTCCTCTGCACCGATGCGGTGAGATGACCCCCTCTCGAAGGGTGAGAGGTTCCGCCATGCTCCTCATGTAGAGAGGATGGATTGACGGCTGATAGCGTCGTATAGCCTCCACTTTTATCCATGATTAGAGGGCGATTAGGCCCCTCAGCTCTGAGATGGCAACCCGACCTAAAATCCTCATCGCCACGGCGAGGAGCCTTTTATCCCTCAGGGCCCGATGGATGACGGCTCTCTGCATATCCATGTCGCCTTCCTCGATGAGTCTCGTCAATAGGTCTTCGAGTCCAGCCTCCCTCACGGCGGTGAAGAGTTCGTCGAGGTCTCTGTCTCGCAGTCTATTCATCAATCTCCTCGCCATGGACATCGATGAGAACTCGCCGCCGAGCATAGACTTCCAAGCCAATTCGTAGCGGCTTAGGAAGCGGGAGGAGGAGTCGCCGTGGCTTACGGCCTCAGCCGCCACCCTACCCGCCTCCCTGGCGCATAGTCCTCCGAGGATGACGCCTCCACCCGTTGTGGGCTTCGTCTGCCCAGCGGCGTCTCCGATGACCATGAGGCCGTCGAGGTATGTCTTCGATATGGGGCCTCCCGTGATGACGATGCCCCTCCAGGGCTTTGAGTGCGGCGGCTCCCCATTGAAGCGTTTCTGGAGGAATCTCAGAATCCTCTCATAGGGTTCGCCTCTTGAGGTGGCTAAGCCGCATCGGGCCCTATGCTCATCGAGGGGTATGACCCAGGCGAAGAGGCCTGGAGCGAGCTGGCTGTCGAACCAGAGCTCCACGAGGCCGTCCTCAACCTCAACGCCCTCCACATCTACGTTTATCCCCCCGAGGAGGCCCCCTGGACGCTCCAATCCAGCCTGCGTTGAGAGGGAGGCTCCAGCCCCCTCGGCGTCTATTGAGACCAACGCCTCAACCCTGAAGCCCTCACCCATGAAGCCGATGATACGCTTCTCATCCCACAGCCACCGAGTCACCCTCCTCGACGCCTCGATGGAGACGCCTACGCTCAGGGCCTTCTCGGCGAGGAGGCTGTCGAATCTCGGCCTGTCTATGACGTAGGCCTTAGGTTTGGAGCTCCACGCCTCGAGGGCTACGCCGCTTGGGGAGATGAGTCTGCATCCCCTAACCTCGTTGAGGATGTAGTCTCCAGCCTCCACATCCAGCCTCCTCAGGCCCTGGATGCTGATTAGGCCTGCGCAGTGGGGTGGCTCCCCTATACCTGGATGCTCCTCATAGACGGCTGTTGAGGCTCCCCTACTCGCAGCCTCATGTGCTGCGAGGAGGCCGGCTGGCCCTCCGCCTATTACCGCAACCTCGACCCTCATCTCCGCTTAACGACCTCTACGAACTCGACGGCCTCAACATCTGGGAGGAATCTCTGTATGTCGAGGGCGACAGCCCTCTTCGCCAGCTGTATGTTCTCGGCGAAGAAGACCTCCTCTGGCATTGTGATCCTCACCCTCCTCTTCAACAGCTTCAATCCGAAGCTCTCCGGGTCTACGCCTGGGAATCTCCTTCCGATGAGCGCCCTTATACGCTCCTCATCCCCCTCAAGACGCCTTAGAACCTTCACCTTGTAGATGATCCTCCTCCCTGCGAGGGGGTGGTTGAAGTCGAGTTGCACTCTCCCAGCCCCTACGCTTCTCACCACAGCCCTACGGCCATCGATCTCTATACGCTCTCCAACCCTCGGTGTGATTCCCTTAGACCTCAAAACCCTGTAGGGGACCATCCTAATGTTTCTGGGATCCCTCTCCCCGAAGGCCTCCTCCGGTGGTATCTCGATCTCCGCCTCCTCGCCGACCTTGAGGCCCTCAAGTCTCTTATCCAATCCCTTCAGAACCCAGCCCTCGCCTACGATGATGAGCCTCGGCCCATAGACCTCCCCCTCATCGTAGATTCCGCTGCTCTTAGCCGTCTCCTCATCGGTGGTCTCGAAGACCTCACCCGTCTCCTCAACCCTCCCCGTCAACTCAACGAGGATGAAGTCCCCCTTAGAGACCACATTCTCCTCCTCAGCCTCTTCGGCCTCCCCCTCAGCCTTCTCGGCCTCCTCAGCCCTCCCGCTCATCTCAATCC
>CAZGKJ010000048.1:0-1144 GCA_964525955.1 uncultured Candidatus Bathyarchaeia archaeon | reverse complement strand
TCGGCCTCCCCCTCAGCCTTCTCGGCCTCCTCAGCCCTCCCGCTCATCTCAATCCTCAGAGGTTGAGGCCCCCACTCGATAAAGCTTTATGGTGTCGAGGGGTCAACAGCCTCTGATATGAAGAGGGATAGAACGATAGCTGAAAGCGTTGCGGAGACACGCCGTCGACACGCCCTCTACCTAAAAGCCGTAAACCACCCCCTGAGGAGGCGCATCCTCGAGGCCCTGAGGGAGGGGGATGCCACCCTCGATGAGTTGAGGGCTAAGACTGGTTTAGATGAGCAGACCCTCAAATGGCATCTCGCCGTCCTGGAGCAGGGATTCTGCGTCGAGAAGATCGAGGAGGGAGAAAGAACCCTATACAGATTGACGGAGGAGGGGCGAGTCGTAGACTATCTCGGAGCCTAACGCCCTTAATTTGAAGCGATTAGGGTAGGCTATTAGATTCAGGTATTCTCTTCGAGGAGCCATGGCGAGGCCTCCACCTCGTCTCCTCCATCCCGATGAGGAGGATGAAAGCTGGAATTGAGGGGAGGGGCATGATTAGGAAGGCGTAGATGAGGGGGAGTCGAGCTATGGAGAGGGTTGAGAGACAGAGGGATGGCCCAGCTATGAGGCCCATATCCATCAAGGCGTCGAAGGCTCCGAAGAGGGTTGCCCTCCCCTCCTCGGGCAGGAGGTCGGCGGCCATCGTCGAGCTCATAAGATAGATCGCTGAGCTGCTCAATCCATAGAAGATCATGAGCATTAAGAACTCTTCGAAGCCTCCAGCCTGGTGGAATGCTATGGTTGTGAGGGCGCAGGAGATGAGGGCGATGGCCATGAGGGGTCTACGCCCAAACCTGTCTGAGAGGGGGCCTACGATGAGATTTGAGAGGGAGAAGGAGATGGCCTCGGATGAGAGGAGGAGAGATATCTCTACCTCCCTCAGCCCCCTCAAGACGGCGACGGCCGGTAGAAATGAGAGGAGGGCTGAGAAGGAGAATGTCTCCGAGAAGCCCATCACCGCCGCCTTCAGGAGACTTCGATCCCTCAATATGATTCTTAGGCTCCTAACAGGGAGCGTGGAGGTTCTTCGATCCTCAGGTATGGGGAGGAGGATGAAGAGGGGGAGGGTGAGGAGGGTTAGGGTGAAGTCCAGGTA
>CAZGKJ010000047.1:0-8000 GCA_964525955.1 uncultured Candidatus Bathyarchaeia archaeon | reverse complement strand
GAGAACAGGTGTCTGAACCCTACCGGCGGAGATGCCCCTCTTATTGAAGGCGTCCCAAAGCCTCTGCGACAGCGTAAATCCTATCCAGCGGTCTTCGATCCTCCGGACGATCTGGGCTCTCACAAGCCTCTCATCGATCTCCCTTAGCCCCCTCAGGGCCTCCCTTATGGCTCTAGGCGTCACCTCATGGAACTCAGCTCTCCGAATCTCTGAGAGGCCCCTCAGGAGGTTGGCGATATCCCATGCGATCTTCTCCCCCTCGGCGTCGGGGTCCGTCCCTATGATTGCGAGTCCGGTTTCATAGGCCAATCGCCTCAAGGCCTCTATACGCCCCCTCGAGTCGTCGATGTTCTCTCCTCCACACTTCGGGCAGCGGTCGCTGTCCCTGGTGAACTGATAGCCGCAGTTTCTACACCTCTTGATCGTCGAGTAGAGGGGTCTGAAGCCTCCGTCGACCTCCACGCCGTGGAATCCCCTATCTGTTGATAGGTCGACGATGTGTCCAAGGGAGGCTGCGATCAGGAGGATATACCTCTCCGTGGCCACCTCATAGACGATGATGTCCTCCATCACCCTTACGCTTGGCCTGCCGAAGAATCTTGCGATCTGCTTAGCCTTCGTAGGGCTCTCAACTATGAATAGGGCAGGCCTGACAGATACCTCTACGCCTCGCCGTCTTGACTCATCGATCTCACAGCTTAGGGCCTTGAGGTCTGCCATCTCAAGGGGTTTGAAATCGATGTCGTAGTATTCACCTCTCCTCTTGAAGGCCTCGAGTATCTCGTCGTCCTCCTCGAAGAGGATGGAGACCCCCTTTGTGAGACCCCAAGCCGTCAGCCTTGAGGCCCTCCCCGAGCCTTGGATGTAGGTTCTGAGGTCTGGGAAGATGACCTCACCCTCACGGTAGACTATGTCCTCAACCCGCCCCTCCCTCAGCCTCTCGGCGATTAGGCTCCTCAACCTCTCCAGCTCCGCTGGTCTGCGCTCTATATCCCATATCCTGCCGATGTATCTCCCGATCTCAGGGTCCTCCCTCATGATTACGGCGAGGGTCTTCACCATCCTCGCCGTCAGCTCCTCAACCCTCACCCTATGTATCGGGGCTCCGATGAAGATGACGTATCTAACCAACTCTGGGAGGTCGAGGCCTCTGACCAATAGTCCATAGAAGTGGGCTGTCCCGATGAGGTGGTCGAGCTCTCCCCGCTGGAAGAGTTGGAGGTCTCCCCCCTCTCCGGAGACGACGAGGCCGACCCTGAACTCGTCGCTGAGCTGCTCCCTTATTCGTTTCGCCTCCTCTATCGTCCTCGTGTAGATTAGGCATCCCCTCCCGAGTATTCTTAGAATCCTCTTGATCTCCCCGATGTCTGGAGCTCCTGCGATGTAGTCCTCTATATTCCTCAGCGTGGGGGTTGAGGAGCCTATGTCTAGGCCCAATAGGTCTCTGAAGAGCCTCGCAGCCCTCCCCCTCTTAGCCGTCGCCGTTGAGACCATTAGGACGCCTCTTGGCTCACCTATCCATTCCTCACCCCTCTTCTCGAAGCCCATTAGCCTCAGCACCCTTTCAACGTTCCTCGAAGTCTTCAGGATGGCGTCTACGTCGTCGATGAAGATGAAGTCGAACTCCAAGTCTTCGAGGAGGTGGAAGTTTCTGGAGAGGAATTGGCTGGTTGTGATGAGTATCTCAGCCCCCCTCAAGGCCTCCTCGAAGCGTCTCCGCTCACGCCTCCCCATCCCCGTGTGATAGTAGGCCGCTGAGACCTCCCCCTCATCGTTGAGGGCGAGGCTGACGCCGAGCCTCTCACAGAACTCCATGAGGTTTTGGATGCACTGATCTACGAGCACCGTCGTAGGGACGATGAGGTAGCTACGCCTCCCCCTTAAGGCGTTGAAGAGCGCATAGGCGAGGCCGAAGGTTGTCTTCCCTATACCCGTCGGGGCAACAGCCGTGAAGCTCTCACCCATCAATAGACGCCTCATCCAGAACCTCTGGAGCTCCCTCGGCTCCCCTATGATGCGTCGGAAGAACTCCTCAAACTCCCCCTCCCCAGCCCGCTTATAGGCTTCATGTAGAGGCCTATGGGTCGCCTGGCATCGCCCCTCCTCAATCTCGGTCTCCCGTAGGTCTCCATGACAGCTTGGACACAGACCCTGGTAGGCGACCGGTATCATCTATCGCCCCTCCCCGCCACCCTATTTCAAGGTTTCCTGATGGTTGGCAAAAGGGTGAAATTGACCTCTGGAAAGCTATATCTTGATGGTCACCCGAATCGTCGAGGCATCCCAGCTTAGGGGTTTGAGGCTTAGGGGAGGATACATAATCAACATCTCAGGCTCTAAGGGCTTTCTGCATAGCGTCAACTGTCGAACCGTAGATTGGATGAACCCAAGGAAGCGCAGAGGCATCTACTACGCCCCTACGCTTAGGGAGGCCCTTGAATGGCTGAGGGCTGAGGGCTTCGAGGCCTCACCCTGCCGGCTCTGCCTCCCATCGCTGAGCTATAGGCCGAGGCCTGGAAGCCTATTGGAGCATCTCCGTGGATAGCTGAAATTATATATAATGTTTTGAACCTTTCTTTGAAACATGAATAATCCCCCTCTGGGTGGGGGGCGAGGGGGGAGGGTTCTCGTTTTAGGCCTCGACGGCGCCTCCCTCAACCTCCTTGAACCCCTCTCGAGGAGGGGGATACTCCCAAACATCGGGCGGCTCATCGAGGAGGGATGTCTCTCACCCCTTGAGTCCACGATTCCCCCGGTCACCATACCAGCGTGGGTGAGCATGTTCACCGGGAAGAATCCTGGTAAGCTCGGCTTCTACGACCTCCTAAGGCGAGACGGCTATGGTGTGAGGCCTAACGGCGGATGCTTCAGGGGTCGAAACCCCATTTGGAGGATTCTAAACGCCTATGGCTATAGGGTTGGCGTTTTAAACCTCCCTGGAACCTATCCGCCGGAGGAGATCGACGGCTTCATGGTCACTGGTATGCTGACTCCCTCTAAGAGCAGTCCTTCCACCTATCCCCCCGACCTCGCCTCAACGCTCTATAGGCGTATACCAGGCTATGAGCTTGATGTCCCCCAGTGGGCCTACGCCGATGAGGAGAGCTTCTTCGAGGACATCTGCCGCTCCACGGAGCTCCGAGGTGAGGCCGCTGAGTATCTCATCGACTCCATACCCTGCCACCTATACATCATAGTCTTCACCGAGCCGGATAGGATACAGCACGTCCTATGGCATAGGCCTAAACGCCTCGAGGAGTATTGGATGCTCCTCGACGAGGTTGTGGGACGCCTCATGGAGCTCTTCAGGGATGAGGCCATCTTCATAGTCTCCGACCACGGCTTCGGGCCGATTAAGAAGACCTTCTACGTCAACGAGTGGCTGAGGAGGCGGGGCCTATTGAGGATGGAGGGTCGATGGAGTCGTCGTCTATTAAGCGGATTGGGGAGGATGATGGAGGGGCTATATCGAAGACTTGGGGAGACGAAGCTGCTGCATCCATTGGCGTCGATGCTTAAGGAGGCTTTAGGCGTCGATAGGCTCTGGAGATACCTATACGCCTATCTATCTAAGGAGAGGATAGGCGGCATCGATTGGAGGGGGACGAGGGCCTTCAGCTGCGTCCACACACCCCACTTCGGGCAGATATACATCAATCTAAGGGGTCGGATGGAGGAGGGATGCGTCACGGAGGATGAGCGTATGAGGCTCATAGACATGATCATAGAGGAGCTCCAGAGCCTCGTCGACGATGATGGGAAGCCGCTGAAGGTGGAGGCCTATAGGGCTTGGGAGTTATATGAGGGGCCCTACGTGGAGGAGGCTCCAGACATCATCTTCCTGATAGAGGAGGGGAGCTATGAGGTCGACGCCAAGGTGGGAGTCGGGAGAGTCTTCGCCCCAGGAGCCCCCTGGACTAAGTGGACGGGGACGCATACGAAGACGGGCATCCTAATCGCCAGGGGGCCGGGGATAAGGCGTGGATGCACACTCCCAGGGGCGAGGATCATCGATGTGACGCCGACCCTCCTCCACCTCTTCAAGGTTCCAATACCCGAGGATATAGATGGCCGAGTCCTCACGGAGCTATTCGAGTAGCATCACAAGACTCGAATGGAAGCTCTGCACTTCAGAGCTTGGAGGCCTCAACGATTCTTCAGGGCTGATATCAACTCCTCTTAGGCTCCTTCAGTAAGTATCCTTCTTATAGATTTAAGATATGGAGGGGGCATCGATAAATTGGATGAGGCGATTCGGCATCCTCGAGGCCTCAGCCTTCCTCCTACTAATATTGGGCGTGATGGGGGATCACATCTCCACCCTGCTCGTTCTATCCAGGCCTGGAACCTATGAGGCGAATCCCATGGCTGCGAGGCTTATGGAGCTCGGCCTATGGCTCCCCATCGATTTGATCCTCCTCGGGATGGGGTTGGCGATACCCTACTTTGTGACGAGGGTTGATAGGCGTCTAAGACCCCTCTTCCTCTACCCCCTCATACAGGGTCTTCTACGCCTCTCCATGGCCCTATGGAATCTACATCTACTCCTAATCCTCAGACCCTGAGGTTAGGGCAGTTTTAACCCATCCACCCTTTAAATCATCTTCGAAGCCATGAATCATCTATGAATCTACTTAGGCGGAGGCTCCTCCTGACACTGCTGGAGGAGACCCGTGGGGTTGAGGCCCCCTACGACGCCCTCTGCGACAGGCTGAGAGTCAACCCAGAAACCCTTAGACAGCTCCTCGGGGAGCTTCTCTCAGAGGGCCTGGTGGAGCTCTCCGGGGGCGTCGTCAAGGCCTCCATGTCTGGGAGATTGAGGCTCGCCGTTAGGGCTGTTGAGGCTGGAGCTGACATCGAGGAGGTCTCGAGGGCCCTCGGCTGGAGGGAGTTCGAGGAGATGGCCGCCTACATCCTCGAGGAGAACGGCTTCGACGTCCTCCGCCACCTCCGCTTCAGGGCTCGGGGTAGACGGTGGGAGATCGACCTCCTCGCCCTTAGGCATCCAAACATACTCTGCGTCGAGTGTAAGCGTTGGAGGAGAGGCCTTAGGGGTTCAACCCTATTTGAGGTGGCTGAGGGTCAGCGTCGGAGGGTTGAGGCCCTAAGGGAGGTGGCCGCTGGATCGCTGCCCATCGAGGGGTGGCGTAGGATCATCCTCCTCCCCATAGTGCTTTCTTTGACTCCTCCACCTATGAGGCTCGTGGATGGCGTTCCCACAGTCCCCATATTGGAGCTCCCAAGCTTCCTCTCATCCTTCGAGGGCTACCTCGATGAACTCTGGCATCTAACCCTCAAACAGGGGGATAGACCCATCAGATGTCTCTGAGGGGTGGAAAAGGGGGTTAGTGGAGCTCCACGAATCCCTCAAGCTCCCTCGCCTCAGCCTCCAGGCCCAGCCGTTTGAAGGTCTCCCTCGTTGGTATTCCCCGTTCATCCCAGCCCCGCTTATCATAGTAGGCCTGAAGCAGCCTGTCGTAGCCGTCGTAGTCGAGGTGCGACCCCTTCAAGGGCCCCCTCGTCAGAGGCTCCTCAAACCATCTCCTCGGCGGGTAGTCCATCCTCCGGCTCCAGCGGCCTCCATACTCCCTAACCCAGAAGGCCCTGATGAGGGCGTAGACCCTATCCCCGAGGGCGAGGAGCTCCTCAAGGCTCATGGAGACGCCTGCAGCTGCCTCGAGGAATCTCGGATACCAATCCAGCTCGAAGCCGAGCTCTATCCAGGGCAGCCGGCAGGTGACGAGGCACTCGAACATGCCGCCCCTAATCCTCTGGAACTCTATGACCTTATCCGCCTTCTCAGGGATATACTCAGCCCTCCTGCCGCTGGATATCTCCCAGGAGATGACCCAGGCATCCTTGTGATGAGCCCCTATCGGGGAGGTTCCGAAGCTCAACGCCATACCTGGGCAGAGGTGGCAGTCATAGGCGCTGCACTCAAGACCCTTGACGTGGATCGCGAAGTCCGGTGCTCCATCGCCGAGGCGTTCGGCTGCTTCCCTAACCCCGAGGCTTAGAAGCCCGCCGATCTCCCCCCTCCGATATGCGATGTCCTCCAGCAGCCTCTTGGCGCCCTTGTAGTCGCCCCAGGTGATGTCGATGTCTAATAGGCCTCTCTCAGCTGCCTCCATGGCGAAGCCTATGGCGCTCCCCGTGCTGATGGTGTCGAGGCCAAGCTCGTCGCACATCCTGTTTAGAACAGCCACCTCCCTAAGGTCTCCGACGCCGATGTTGCTGCCGAGCATGGCGACGTTCTCATAGTCCAGCTCGCTCTCAACCCCCTCGGCATCCTCGATGATGTTTCCACAGATCATGTTGCAGTGGGGGCATCCACGTTGTTTGACGACCATCTTCTCCATCGTCGTCCCGCTTATGCCGTCGGCCTCGTCGAAGACCCCCTCCCTGAAGTTATAGGTTGGAAGCGTGCTGTTCTCCTGGCACCACTCTATGGTGGCCATCGTCCCCTGTCGACGCCAGAATTCATAGTTGGGCTTCTCCGTGATCGCCCTGTAGGCCTCACGGCCCAGCTCCCTCAGCCTCCCAGGATCGGCGGCCTCCGGCTCCTTTCCGCCTCTGAAGACTATGGCCTTTAGGTTCTTAGACCCCATGACCGCTCCCATTCCAGGCCTGCCTCCAGCCCTCCCCCTCTGGGAGACTATGGTGGAGATCAGAACCCTATTCTCCCCTGAGGGCCCTATCAGGAGGACTCCCGCCTCTCTTCCATGCTCCTCCAGAAGTCTGTCCTCAGCCTTGAAGGCGTCCAGCCCCCATAGGTCTCCAGCATCCCTCACCTCGCATCTCCCATCCTCGATGAGGAGGTAGGAGGGCTTCGGGGCCTTCCCCTTGATGATCACGGCGTCGAGGCTGCATCTCCTAAGCTGGACGGCCGCCCTGGTTCCAACGTTTCCATCGCCATATCCTCCTGTCAGGGGGCTCTTAGAGGCGATGACGAGCTTCCCACTGCTCGGTATGGGGTAGCCCGTCAGGGGGCCTGCGGCGAGGATGAGGAGATTCTCAGGGCTTAGGGGGTCTGTCCCCGGTGGGAGTTCATTCCATAGGATTTTTATGGCGAAGCCCCTGCCTCCGATGAATCTCATCGCCAGCTCAGCCGGATACTCCTCGACGACGCACTTCCCCCTGGTGAGATCGACTCTGAGGAGTTTACCGCTCCAACCCTTCAACCTCTCACCACCTATGCCTTCCCCCTCTAAAGGTGAAAAGACTTTCCGCTTTCAGCCCTCCGATAGAAGCTGATGATAGACCTAACGGTCGCCCCTCCTCCAGCTTTAGGCTTAGGAGCTCCCCGAAGATGAGAATCCTAACCCTCATCGCCGAAGGGGAGGGTGTTTATCTCCTCATCTCCCTGATGTGGGGGTCGAGGTAGCTGAGGCCAAGCCTATCCCGGGTCTCCTTGGTTGGTATCCCCCTCTCATCCCAGCCCATAGCCTTGAAGTAGTCCCTCTTCATCTTCTCCACCGTCTCCCTGTCAGCCTTCATACCCTTATAGGGGCCGCTGGGTAGGGGCTCATAGAACCTCGGCGGATTGTCGAAATCCCTATCGGGATCCCAGTAGACGTCGGGGCCTCCGAGTAGTAGGAGAACCTGCTGTAGGGTGAGGATCCGTCTACCGTGTTCAGTGCACCACCTATGCTTCGATATATCCCATCCTGTGACGGCTCTCGCCATCTCCCAGATGAGGGGGTCATGGTAGCAGAAGGAGCAGACGACGGCTGAATCCCCGAAGACGCTCCAGGTCATATCCTCATAGGCATCCCTCGTCGTAGAGGTGTGATCTCCACCCTGAGGTGAGGCCGCATACCCTATGGGAGTCGGATAGTCTCTACCGCTCCTGATGCCGTGGGCTCCAACCTCGATGCCCTTGACCTGAACCGCATACCTCAGCGCGTCGACGCCCTTCATCTCGCCGATTTTAAGCGCAGCCCTGTAGGTTCCCTCAGCCAGTATGTCTCCTATACCCTCACGCCTCGCGATCATGTGGG
>CAZGKJ010000046.1:0-8285 GCA_964525955.1 uncultured Candidatus Bathyarchaeia archaeon | reverse complement strand
GGCCAGAAGTCCGACATATCGATCACAGATGACTCTCATATAAAAAGGAGTTTTAACGTTTGGGTTGGAAAAGAGGAGGGCTATAGGGGTCTCTTAGTTGTAATGATCTCCCTTATCTCCACTCCCATCCTGGTGAGGTCCCTCATCAACCTGTTGAACCTCTCCCCCCTGATTGCCCTCACCGTGGTCACGAGGCCTCGCTCGGTGATCTCGCCTCTAGCGATCATCCTCATGACGATGGCGGCCGTATAGCCGGTTGTCTTAGCCATGGAGGTTACATGCCTCTCCTCATCATAGTGGTCAACCATGTCATAGGTGTAGGTTGTCTCGACGCCGTCCTTAACTCCCTTTACGATGACCCTCAGAACAGTGACGTCTCGATCCGCCTCCTCCATCTTCACCTTCGGATAGATGATCCTGCTGAAGACCTCGAAGGGTATGATGCTCCTCCCCTCAAACTCTATGGGTTCCCTGCTCAGCAGTCCACACCAGTCTAGGAAGTTGACCCAGTTGCAGTATCCCTTATATCTAACCGTCTTCTCGGCGCAGTGCTTCACCTCCCTGAACTTCTCCACGTCGTAGAGGACCTCTGGGAAGCCGTCGTAGAAGGTCTCAAGCTCCTCCTCGATTCCATCGAAGCATATAGGCTCTGCGACGGTGTATCTCTTCACATATCTCTCCTCACCGTCCTCGATGACCTTCACCATCCCAGGTCTCAGCGGCAGATAGCGTCCTCCGAAGACGATCTTATACTTAAACGGAGGCTCAGGATGCTTAGGTATCCCCCCACAGTAGATGTCTATGCTCTCAACCCTGTCGAGCTGATCCATGCCATGGGCGGCGAGGATGTCGGTTAATCCAGGCTCTACGCCGCAGCCAGGTATGATGGTGACCCCAGCCTTCTTGGCGGCCTCATCGATCTTGGGCCAGTCCTCCCTTGGGGGAGATGAGAGATCTACGGCGTGAACACCAGCCTCTATGGCCCCCCAGGTGGCTTCGACGTTCAGCCATCTAAGCAGCGCTATGCCGAGGGCGTCATACCCCTTTATGGTCTCGGTGAAGCCCTCTCGATCGGTGACATCCTGAACCTTAGTCTTCAGCCTCTTAGGTCTGCCCAGCCTCTCCCACGCCGCCTTCAGCTTCCGCTCATCTATGTCTATGAGTAGGACCTCCTCAACCTCACCGCTCTCCAGGCATTCGAGGGCTATCGCAGGCCCCATGAGTCCAGCTCCCACAACCGCTACCTTCATCTCGCTCCCATCCCCTATCAGAGACTCACTATAAATGGTTGTCGAGAGTGGTAAAAGTTAAATGGGGTTCAAAACCCATTAGGGGGAGGGTCTAAAGATGGTCGATTTCTCCTTCACGGAGGAGCAGGAGCTCTTCAGAAGCTCTCTACGGGAGTGGCTGGAGAAGAATCTGCCGCTGGAGAAGGTTAGGGAGAACGATGAGAAGGAGAGGCTTCCAAAGGAGCTGATAAAGGGCATCGCCGACTTGGGCCTCCTCTGCATGACTCTACCCGAGGAGCATGGAGGCGTTGGAGCCGACTGGGTGACGACCACCATCGCAGCCGAGGAGCTGGGCTATGCGGACATATCGATAGCGCTACCCGTCTTCTTCCTCGTCCAGGCGAGCTGGGGCTACGTCGTCGACAGATACTGCACAGACCGTGTTAGGGATGAATGTCTCAGAAAGGCTGCGAAGGGTGAGGCCTTCATCGGCATCGGCGTCACCGAGCCTGGTGGAGGCTCAGATGTCGCAGGCTTCCAGACGACACTGAAGAGGACTGAGGGTGGATGGATAGTCAATGGCGAGAAGGCCTACATCAGCGGAACCGAGGAGTGCAAGGAGCTGGGAGGCGGCTACTTCTGCGTCGGCTACCACGACAGGTCCCAGCTCCATAGGGGGATGACGGCCTTCTATCTGCCCCTGGACGCCGAGGGCGTGGAGGTGACTAAGCGCTACGACGACATGGGCCGAATGGCCATCAGCACCGGCGGCTTCAAGATGACCGACGTCTTCATCCCCGACGAGTATCAGCTCGGCGAGACCGGATGGGGCTTCTACCTCACCATGGAGGGCTTCGACGCCGCCAGGCTTCTGGTCTCAGCAAGCTGTGTGGGGGCCGCCCAGAGGGCCATAGAGCTAGGCGTCGAATACATCAAGGAGAGGAAGGCCTTCGATCAGCCCTTGGCGAGGTTCCAGGGCATCCAGTTCGAGTTGGCCGATATGGTGGCTGAGCTTGAGACCGTTAGGTCGCTGATCTACAGGGCAGCCTGGATGATGAACAAGAAGTATGAGAAGGCTGAGCCTGGGAAGATGCCTGACAGACGTCTATCGCTGGAGTGCTGCAAGTTCATCTCCATGTGTAAGCTGATGGCTCCGAGGCTGGCCTATGACATCTTCACTAAGGTGATGCTCTGGTTCGGAGCATACGGCTATACGAAGGAGTGCCCATTGGAGATGGGTCTGAGGGGCGTGATGAGCTACTACATCGGAGCTGAGGGGGCCACCAACATACAGAGGGTCATCATAGCGAGGGAGACCCTCGGAAGGGAGTATACGAGGGCGAGGTAAACCCCCTTTTTATCCCCTCGTCACCTCTGGAGGCATGGAGAGTAGGATCGCAGCCTTACCAAGCTGGGCGGCGAGGATTAGGTAGAAGACGGCTGAGGGTGAGAGGGCCTCCCATAGGTAGCCTCCGATGAGTGGAGCCAATACGCCGACGAGGCCCCTTAGGAGGCCGAGGACGCCGAACCAGCTTCCAAGCAGCTCCCTTGGGATGATCTCCACCGTTATGGCTCCCTGGGTGACGGCGATGAGGGTGTTGAAGCCGTTGAGTAGGCCTGAGAGGATTAGGTATAGGGGGCTTGGCGCATAGATGAGGAGGAGAAGCGATGCGCAGTATAGGGGCATCATGGAGAGTATCATCCTCCTACGCCCAAATCTATCCGCTAAGCCCCCCGTCGGCAGCGAGAGGAGGACGACGATGAGTGTTGAGGCCATGTTCATCAAGGCTAAGATGTATTGATCAGCCCCCTTCACATCCTTGGCGTAGAGGGGGAAGTAGGGGTAGAGGTAGAAGGGGAGTATGGATAGGATGAGGAAGACGATCCAACGCTTCACCATCCTCCCCTCCCTGAAGACCCTCTGGAGATCCCTTACGATGTTGGGAGGCTCAGCCTCACCCCTCGGCTCTATTGGGTTGGTGAAGTATAGGTAGATGATGAGGGCAGCAACCAAGAGGCCTATGCCCCTCATCCAATATAGGGGTCTGATGCCTACGGCGTTCAATCCACCGGAGATGGTGATGATGTAGGCCGCCGCCATCGGGGCGGCGAGCCTCGGTAGGGCTGAGAGGGTGTCGCAGAGCTGCATCCCCATCACCCTCTCCTCATCCCTCAGGGTGCTACCGCAGATGATGGGGCAGACCGTCATAGCCATCCTGAAGGAGAGAACTGAGACGAGTAGGGCTATGGCCGTGATCTCCCAGCTCGTTGAGAGGGCGAAGATGACGGAGCCTAAAGCCATTAATGGGAGGGCTGAGAGGAGTATTCGCCTTATTCCGAAGCGGTCTGCAAGCCATCCTATTGGTATTGAGGCGACCGCCCCAGCTATGCCTCCAACGCTGTTCACATATCCCAGCTTAACGGGGTCGGCTCCAAGGGCTGTGATATATATCGACTGATATTGGTCTGTGAGGGAGAGGGAGAAGTTTTGGATGATGTTCTTGGCGAGATTAACCTTGAAGGGCTTCCTCTGTCTCCTGACGAATTGGATGAGGCCCCTAAGCTGAGATGCCATCGCCTATACCCCTCCATGACCATCTTTAAAAGGGCCTCGGGATTTTCTAATTGAAAGGCTGAGGGATTTGAGCCGTATACTCGTCATCTGCGAGAAGCCGAGGGCAGCTGAGAGGATCGCCGACGCCCTCGATGAGGGTGGTAAGCCCCTCAGGAGGAGGCTGCTGGGCGCCCCCTATTACATCGCGAGGAGGGGTGGGGATGAGCTCATCATAGTCTCAGCCCTTGGACATCTCTACACCGTCGCCCAGAGGGAGGGGCGTTGGACCTATCCCATCTTCGACTTCACATGGGTTCCCGTATATGAGGCTGACCGCAGAGCTGGGGAGAGGAGGGGGTTCATAGAGGCGATTAGACGGCTCTCCAGGGATGTTGAGGGCTATGTCAGCGCCTGCGACTACGACATCGAGGGAAGCCTCATCGCATACAACATCCTCCGCCACATCTGCGGCTTGGAGAGCCTCAAAACTGCGAGGAGGATGAGGTTCTCAGCCCTAACGAGGAGAGACATCCTAAAGGCTTGGAGGGAGATGAGTGAGAACCTCGACTTCCCCCTCATAGAGGCTGGGAGGGCGAGGCATGAGGTTGACTGGCTCTTCGGAATAAACCTCAGCAGGGCGCTGACGCTCTCGGTGAAGAGGGCGACGGGCTTCTACAGAACCCTAAGCATAGGCCGTGTCCAGGGGCCAACCCTCAGCTTTCTAAGGGATAGGGAGATCGAGGTTAGAACCTTCGTCCCGAGGCCATACTGGGTTATCGAGGCTGAGGCCGAGATCGCTGGTCGAAGATTGAAGGTTGAGTATGCCGGGGGGCGTATAGGGAGGGAGGCTGACGCCCTTGAGATCGAGCGTCGATGCGGAGGCGGAGTGGGCGTCGTTAAGGCTGTTTCGAGGTCTACACATCGAGTTCAGCCACCAACACTCTTCAACCTTGGAGGCCTCCAGCGTGAAGCCTATAGGGTGTTTAGGTATAGCCCCTCCAGAACCCTTAGACTGGCTGAGAGCCTATACCTCGACGCCTACATAAGCTATCCGAGGACATCAAGCCAGAAGCTTCCATCGACGATAGATGTGAGGGAGATACTCAGGGGATTGAGGGAGACGAAGTATGCCCCCCTCGCCGAGGAGCTCCTATCGAAGAGCGCTCTGAGGCCGAGGGAGGGGAAGATGACCGATCCAGCTCATCCAGCCATCCATCCAACGGGGGTCGCCCCGAAGGGGCTTAGAGGGGCTGAGGCCAGGCTATACGACCTCATATGTCGACGCTTCATGGCCTCGATGGGTGATGAGGCGGTGAGGGAGCGGATTAGGGCTGAGATCGACGTTGAGGGATATCGCTTCCATCTGAAGGGTGGGAGAATACTCGAGGCTGGATGGATGAGGTTCTACAAGCCCTACATAAGGGAGAGGGAGGTGGAGCTCCCATCCCTGAGGGAGGGGATGCCCGCTAAATTGGTGAGGGTTGAGGCCGTCAAGCGGTTTACCAAGCCTCCCAGGAGGTATAATCAGAGCTCGCTGCTGAAGCGTATGGAGGAGGCTGAGATAGGAACCAAGGCGACGAGGGCCGAAATCCTCGAAACCCTCTATCGCAGAGGTTACGTCGAGGGCGACCCCATGAGGATAACGGATCTCGGCTTCGCCATCGTCGAGACCCTCAGCCACTATTGCCCAGAGATACTCTCAGTTGAGATGACGAGGAGGCTTGAGCGTAAGCTGGAGGCAATACAGCTCGGGGAGGCTGAGGCGGATGAGGTCGTAGAGGAGGCCGTCGAGGCCTTAAAGCCAATCCTGAAGCGGTTTAGGGAGAGGGAGATGGCGATAGGCCTCGAGATCGATAGAGCCATAAGGGGCGACATAATCAGGGCTAACACCCTTGGAAGCTGCCCCAAATGTGGAAGAGACCTAAGAATCTTCAGGGGACGTGAATCGGGTAAGCGCTTCGCTGGATGCGTCGGCTACTTCGACGGCAGCTGCAATGTAACCTATCCGCTCCCCCAGAGGGGGCGTATAGAGGCGACTGGTAAGAGATGTGAGGTCTGTGGGGCACCCATCATAAGGGTTTTGAGGCGTGGCCGTAGGCCCTGGGAGCTATGCATAGACCCCAAATGCCCCTCTAACAGGAGGTGAAGGGGTTGAGGTGTAGGCTCTGCTGGAGGGACGCCGTTGAGGGGGAGGAATACTGCATCTATCACATCGAGGCCTATAGGAGGCTTCGAGAGGCCTATGAGGATTGGAGGGAGGCGATGGATCTGACGTGGGAGGAGTTTCTCAGGGAGGTCTCTGAGAATCCTGAGACTGGTGAGTGGGCTCGTGAGGTGGCCCTCAGCCTCCTCGGAGACTTCAGACCCTTATCTCCCAGCGGCTCTCCTTTCCCTCCCTCACCCAGACGCCGCCGATCTCCTTCATAACATCATTAATCGGACCCCAGAGCTCACCGAGGAATCTCCTGGGAGTTATGGCGATGAGCCCCTCCTCCTCCGTGATCTCCAGGATGGAGGGATCTATCCCGGCGTTGGAGAGGCGCTCCCTGATCTCCTCAACCGTTATGGCCTTCGCCTCCGAGGGCTTTACGCCGCCTATGGAGATTATTATGCCCAGCTTCGCCCCGCACTCGGGGCAGGTTATCCACATAACCTTAGTCTCCTCACCCAAGGGGGTGCACCAATTAAGAGGGTCTCCGGACACCTAATAAGGTATCTGATAGCCTTTCGTCTCAGAAATATGAGACAAAAGGGGCCATGGAGAGCGATATAGAAAAATAAGGTCTCCTAACGATAAGTGAGAGGTGGTTCGATGTCCGAGATGGAGAGATACCGCTGCCCCTACTGCGACTGGGACTCCGTAAGCCCTGGAGGCATAAGGTGGCATGTGAGCGTAGAGCATCCGGATAAGATGGAGGAGTTCATGGAGAAATACTACCCGGAGATGGCTAAGAGATTCCAGGAGGCGATGGAGAGGCGTTAACACCCATTTTTCTACACAGAGCCATAAACCCTATCCAAATCCCTGAAACCCATATTTCAAGAAGCCTCTATGATCCTCATCGTATCTGGATCGAACTCTGCTGGGTTAGATGATTCGAGTTGCATGAAGATGTTAAGTCTAAGCCACCTGGGATTGGGGGTTCGAGGAGTCGAATCTCCCGAAGGGCTAAAAACCCTATCCATAGGCCCAGGGCTGAGGAAGGTAATAAAAGAGGGGTTGGAGATGATCAGTTGATGCCGACTCTCAGGCTTACGGATAGGGTTTATCTCGTTGGTGGAGGAGCCTACGGCATCTCAGCTCAGGAGGACTGCAACATCTACCTCATCGATGGAGGTGAATCCTTGGCATTGATAGATGCAGGGGGAGGAGGGGGAGTGGATGGGATTCTCGGGAACATCAGGGATGTGGGCCTCAACCCGGAGAGGGTTGAGCTCCTAATCCTAACCCACTGCCACTACGACCATATCGGCGGAGCCATGGGCCTCAAACGAAAAACTGGGTGCGGGGTGGCCATCCATGAGGCTGAGGCGGGTGAGGTCGAGGGTTTAGGCCCCCTAACCCTCTATGAGATGGCGAGGGAGAGGGGCCTGGAGTTCGAGGCCGTCGAGGTCGACATGAGGCTTAGGGGAGGTGAACGCCTTAAGGTGGGCGACGTCGAGGTTGAGGTGATTCACACACCAGGTCACACACCTGGAGGTGTCTCACTGCTCCTGAGGGAGGGGGATGGCTTAGACCTCTTCACCGGCGACACGGCCTCAGCTCAGGGTAGATTGGGCTGGATAAACGGTCCAGGATGCGACCTCGAGGAGTGGAAGAGGTCGATCAAACGTATGGTGGAGCTCCAACCCGATAGATTGTTCCCTGGACATGGAGTCTTCGTCCTCTCGGGGGCCTTGGAGCATCTGAGGGTGCTGGATGAGAAGATGAACGCCCCCTGGATAAACATCGTCACAGCCGTCGACTTCAGATAGTGAGCAATATGAGGCAGCTTATCCTCGAGGAGCCTTCGCTCTCCGAGGCCTATGAGGCCGTGAGGCGAGGCATAGCTCAGAGGAGGATGCTCATCGTCGTCGGCAACTGCACCGTCGACTATATGGGTCGAGCCTCATCGAAGCTGGGTGAGGGGGAGAGGGTGCTGATAATCAAGCCGGATGGCTCTACGCTCATCCACAGGCCGAGAGACTACGCCCCCGTCAACTGGCAGCCTCCAGGCTCCATCTTCAAGACACGCCTCATCGACAACCAGCTACACATCAGGGCCTATAGACGTAGGGAGGGGGAGGTGTTGGAGATAGCCTTCGACAGGGTCAACATGATAGCGGTTCTCCACCTCGTCGATGAGGGGGAGTTCCACCTCTACGCCAGCGAGGAGGATATGAAGCAGGCCATCCTCCTCGAGCCCTCACTGCTGGAGGAGGGGTTCAAACCCCTCGAGGCTGAGAAGGCTGTGGAGCCAGGCTTCATCGACATATTGGGCATAGACCGTGATGGCATCCTC
>CAZGKJ010000045.1:0-8461 GCA_964525955.1 uncultured Candidatus Bathyarchaeia archaeon | reverse complement strand
TTTCTGAGGTTTAGTGTGATCTCCCAATATTCAGCACCTGCTACAGTCCAATAAGTTCCATTTACATCTGTTTTACACTCACAGTAGACGGATACGATCTCCACCTTCTCGAAGCGGGTATACTGGCTGGTGATTCCGCCCATCCAGTAGGCGACGGCGACGGCGATGGTTATCGCAGTAGCCACCAGTATCACCGTAGCGATGACCGGGCTAACACCCCTTCGGCTTCTCAATACCTCCATGCTATACCTACCCGACACTACCGACAAGATTAGAATAAAAATAGATTATGAAGAATAAAAATAGATTACTGAACCTTGATGAACCTCCATTTGGTTTTAATATCACATTTTCTATCCTATTAAGTGTCCTATTTGAAGCTAAAAGGGGATAGAATTGGAAGATATGAGAAATAAGATAGACTTAGATGAGCTGGATGAAGAGACCATCGAATTGGGTCTAAAACTTTTCAGTATCTTTTCAAACTTTGATACCTTACGATTATTCCTTCACGCCAGAAAAGGCATAAAAAATTCTAAGAAAGTTATGGAAGAACTTAATTTGACTCCTAAACGTTATTATACAAGGTTAAAAGAACTCACAAAAATTGGAATCCTTGAAAAAAATGATGGTATTTATCGCTATACACCCTTAGGAAAAATACTATATCAATTAGGTTATTATTTCCTTAATATATTACAAAATAAAAATTATTTGACATTATTAGAGAACTTGCTTAAGTTAAATTTATCAGAAATTGAAAGAGAAAAGATTTTTGAGGTCTTTTCAGATAGATTTATTGGACTAACATTAGTTTTGAGATCTTGGGATAAAGATACAAAGATTGAAAAAATTTATAATTTTAATGACCTTGTGGAAAAACTTGTTAATGATATTGAATCATCTAAAGACTCCATCTTTTTGGCTTCAAGATATCTTGATTTAAAAGTTATTGAAGCTTGTATAAGAGCTATTAAAAGAGGAATAAAATTTATGGGGATTACTTCAGGGGAGAATTTCAAGAAATTAAGAGATCTAAGTATTTTTATTACACCGAAATTACTAAAAATTTTATTAAAGATATTGTCTCAAAATACTATAATTGAATTAGTTAGGGAAATAGATGTTCCATATAGCTTTTGTATAATTGATCATAAATATTGTTATTTTGAATTTCCCCAGATAAAAAATGAATTCACTATCGCCTTTCGCATTATTGATGAAGATATAGGGAAAAAATTTGAAAACTTATTCTTTGATTTATGGAATAAAGGTAGTAGAATAAAATTATTGGATATTTTTAATGTTTAAGGTGGTGATAAAATTCCTATTAACATTATTATTTGAAGTATCAAGAATAAGGGAAGTATTCTTTTTTGTATAATTTTATTTAAGTAAATTGGATCGCTCCATCTTTTCATAAGAGGATACATTACATATATCCAAGTTATTATTACTAATGAGAAAAGAATAGGCATGACAATATTAAATCCAATTTTTGAATATCCAAGAATAGTGGCAATATTTGATGCTATTAACACCCCTATAGCTAGCCTCACCGTCATCTCTGGCCCTAAGACTATAGGGATTGTTTTAACTCCAATCACTCGGTCTCCCTTTATATCTCTTATATCCACAATAGGTCCCACGCCTGCAAATATAGCAAAATTGAGTATAGTGAGATAAAGGATCGCTGGATTAATAGCTCCAACAGCATAGGCTCCTGCAAGATTTGTTAAAGCGATGCCAGATGCGATAACTATTCTTTTCATAGGAAAACGCTTCTTCAACTTTATCGGCTCAGTGGAATAGAGTATCCCTAAAATAATGTATATAGATAAGATAAAGAATACCTTTAAATTGATTAAGAAGGCTAATGTGAGACCTATAAATAAAGAAATAAATGTATAGATGAACATCATCCTCCTTGAAATTTTACCACTTGCTAGAGGCCTACTTGCTGGAATAGGATTTCCCAATTCTTTGTTTTTCAGATCATCCTCTACATCCATAATGTCATTATAAAAGTATACCCCATATGCTACGAAGATTATCGATATAAAGAGTTTTAAAGTCGCCCAAAGTGGTGGAATACCCCTACAGGCGAGAGTCATGCTTATAATGGCTGGAAGGGTATAGGCAAGAGGAACTTCCCGTCTCGATTTCATACAGAGGAGGTAGTTCTTTACCGCAGCTCTTATTATGGTCATCCCTCAATTTATTTCTCTCTTCCTTTTTTTAAATATTTGTTTCAAAACCGGAATCTTGATATGGAAAATGAATAAGAACTCGAACAATAATACCATTAATATATTATTGAGTATCGATGATTTTTAATATATTATTTTAATCCAGTTGATGGATCGATAATACATAATCCTTAAATAGGGTCCCCAGGGTGTCTCCGATCGGCGGGGATGACGAGGCGTAGGTCGAAGTTGGAGATATACCTCGATGTTTTGAGGGTGATTAAGGGGGGCGTCCGAAAGCCGACGAGGATTATGTATGGGGCCAATCTCTCCTGGAAGCCCCTCCAGCAGGTTTTGCAGTCACTGCTTGATCAGGGTTTGATCATCGAGATCGATGTAAGCGATGGTGGGGATAAGAGGACCACAAAGCATTATGAGATCACTCAGAAGGGTGAGAATGTCTTAAGGTATTTTGATAGGGCGAGGAGGCTTATAGAGCTGGAGGAGGCCGTTAGGCTTCCTTAGAGGTGTATCTCCCCCTCAACGATTTCATCCTCATCTATGTTGAGCTCCTCCGAGAGCCATCTCCTCGCCTTGATGGGGTCTACCGTATATCGCAGCTTGTAGAGGGATATACCCTCGGGTAGGTTGACGGTCACCCCGTTGATGGAGATGTCTAATCCGCATTTTAGTCGTCCCCTCATGGCCGTTGAGAATTGCTCTCGGTCTCTGAGGTCTATGCCGTCGATGACTGTTCTCTCCCCCTCCTCCCTGAAGCGGATCGACATCTCAGGCATCTCCTCCTCATAGATATAGAGGATGTTGTCCTTCAGAGCTGAAACCCTGAAGCGTCCATCCACAACCTCGAAGGCCGCCAGCCTCGCATCTCTACATCTATCCCTGAAATCCATCCAGTTCCTAACATCAACCGTCACAACGGGCCTCTCAGGGGGCTTAGCCTCCATCGATGGAGTTGTGAAGCCCCTCGATAGAATCTCATCTAACCTCGATATCAGCTCGTCTAAGGTCTTCTCATGCTCCTTCAATACATTTATGATTAGATCGATGACATCGACCTTTTCATCGAAGCTCATATCGGGTCCCCAGGGATTCCCAAGGCTGATATTCTCAGGCCACCTTTAAATTATATAGTAGCGTCGCACCAGAAAACCCCTACGGAGAACCATTAAGCCCTTAGGAAACCCTATTAGGGGTTTGAACAAATAGTTAGGAAGCCTTGCCGATCCTCATCGCCATCCTATCGCTTATCCTCGCCATCCTCTCAGGGCTTTTAGGCTCCCTATTAGGCCTCGGCGGGGGGGTGATCCTCGTTCCACTCCTGGTTCTACTCCTTCACTTACCCATACACACGGCTTCAGCCGCCAGCATATTCGCAGTGGTAGCCACCTCGACGGCATCAACCTCAAACTACATGAGGGAGGGATTGACTAATCTAAGGCTTGGAGTCTTCCTGGAGCTCTCAACAACCCTCGGAGCCATATCTGGAGCTTTGATAACGGCGGCTATGGGGGAGCCCCTCCTCAGGGTGATCCTCGGCATCATCCTCATCTATGCAGCGGTCACGATGTTCAAGAAGATCGGTGAATGGAGGCCTCATGCCAGCGATGGATTGGCGTCGAGGCTGAGACTCGACGGCTCATATTATGATAGGGCTGAGGGAGTTGAGGTATCCTATGGCGTGGATAACACCCCAGCGGTTCTCCTCCTCAGCTATCTCGCTGGAGTCATCTCAGGCCTCCTCGGAATAGGGGGAGGCGGCATCAAGGTTCCAGCTATGAACCTCCTCGGCGGCGTCCCCATAAAGGCGGCTGTGGCGACGAGCAGCTTCATGATCGGCATAACGGCCGCTGCGGCGTCCATCATCTATATGAGGCAGAGATACTGCAACCCCATCGTAGCGGCCCCCGTCGTCCTCGGAGCCCTCCTCGGAGCCTCTATAGGCTCCAGGATAACTCCCAGGGTTAGGGGTAGAACCCTGAAGCTGCTCTTCACAATCCTCCTCATCATCCTCGGACTACGGATGATCCATTCTGGGGTGGAATTATGGATGCGACGCTGAGGGAGGTCATCTCCCTAATCATGCGGCTCGGCGTCTACTCCTCAGCCCTACTTCTGAGCCTCGGCATCTCCATTAGGCTTACAACCCCATGGATAGCTGGGGAGCATCTAATGCGGCTGGGTTTCATCACCCTCATCTCAACCCCCATAGCCGCTGTGGCATCCTCGGCCATCCTCTCAGCCATCCATGGAGACCGTAGGCTGACCCTCACCTCCACCCTCGTCCTATTGATCCTGCTTCTCGGCGTAGCCCTCGGAGCGATCTGATGGAAAGATTTTTAGATTCAAAGCCATTAGCTTGATGAGACGCTTAAAAGAAGAGATGAGAACCAACATCACGGAGAAGAGGGCCGAGAGGCTGCTGAGGGAGCTGGTCTCAACTCCGAGTCCATCGGGTAGGGAGAATGGGATAGGTGAATTGATAGAGGAGAGATTGACGGATGCAGGCCTCAGGGTAGAGAGGATGAGGGTTCCGGGATGCAGGGGCTTCAACCTCCTCTGTCGAATCGGCGAAGGCGGGGAGACCCTCATCCTCAACGGACACATGGATACGATTCCACCCTACGAGATGGAGCACCCCTATGAGCCATGGATAGAGGGCGGCGTCCTCCATGGAAGGGGAGCCTGCGACATGAAGGGGGGGCTGGCGGCGATGATCCTCACAGCCGAAGAGCTCTCCGGAGTCGAGGCTGAGAACACACTGCTACTAACCTTCGTCGTAGACGAGGAGAATCAGGGATTGGGAACCATCACCCTACTTCTAAGGGGGGTGAGAGGCGATGCGGCCATAGTCTGCGAGCCGACGGACCTCAGGCTCTGCACAGCTCAGTATGGATATGTGGAGGTGAGGCTGAGAACCCGTGGACGATCAGCCCATGGAGCCACACCGGAGTGGGGTGTAAACGCGATAGAGCGTATGACGAGAGCCCTGGAGCATCTGAGGAGGCTGCAAATACTATGGGAGGGGGAGGAGAAACCCGCCTTGAATGTGGGCATCATCAGAGGCGGAGAGGACTCATGGATCGTCCCCCACCTCTGTGAGGCTGACATCCTCATCTCAACGCCCCCAGAGCTCCCAGCATCCCATGTTGTGGAGGAGCTGAGGAGACATCTATCGGAGCTGGGGGACATAAGCCCGGAGTTGGAGGTTTTGGAGATGGATGAGGGATATAGGCTCAGCCTTCAGGAGCCGATAGTGAGATTGATGGCTGAGAGCATCAAGAGGGTCTTGGGATGCGTCGAATACTCTGCTGCGAGGAGCTGGACGGATGCCAACACCCTCTTCAACTATGGGGGCATACCCACCGTCGTCTACGGCCCCGGGGAGCTCCATAGGGCTCACTCCGCCTTGGAGGGGGTTAGGATTAGGGATGTCGCCCTCTGCGCAAGGGTTTTGACATCAGCCTGCCGTGAATTCCTCATGGGCGGCCTATCCCATAACCTTCTTATATAACCCATATATCATCCATAGGAGGCGGCATGTCGAGATTCCAGAGCCTGAGTGGAAGAGCAGCCCTGCTGTCGATCCTCATCGCCATAACGACGCTCCTAAATCTCATAATGATACCCATGCCTCCACCCCTCGCCGAATACGACCTCTCACCCATCCTCACATACACCGTGGGCGTCCTCCTCAGCCCAATAAATGCGGCCATAGTCATCGCCATAGCCCAGGGGCTTGGCACGGCATATAAGGCCGCCATCTACGGCTGGCCAGCCGTCTTCGTCCCAGGGGCCATGATCGTCAGAGGAGTCGAAGCCCTTTTGATCAGCGTTCTCGCAAGGCTGAGGCCTCCGGGGGAGGCCGTATCAAAATTGGAGGTGGCGGCTATGATCATCGGAGTCCTATGGGAGACCATTGGATTCTTCACAGCCGACTGGATACTCTTCGGCCCTGGGATGGCGATGATAACCCTAATGACAATCGTCGACGCCATCTTCATACCGCCTGCCATAGTGGTGGTCGCAGCCGTGAGGAGGAGCCTCGATGTCGATAGACTCATCTAAGGGGAGGCTGAGGCTTGGGAAGCTCCCCCTAAAGGATTTGAGGCGTCTCGTATTCCCCCATCTACCCCTAAGGGCTGAGCCAGGCCTCGATGGCGGAGTATTAAGGCTGAGAGATGAAGCCGTCGTGGCCCACGCCCCAGCCATCGGCGTCCCCATCGAGACCCTCGGCTTCTTCGCCTTCCACTACGCAGCCTCCAACGTCGCAGCCCTCTTCGCCAAACCCCGATACCTCATAGCGGGCATCTACCTCCCACCCCAAAGCAGCGAGGGGGAGCTTGAAGCCATAGCTGAGGGAATCGGCTCCGAGGCGGAGAGATATGGGGTTGAGATCATCGCAGGGCACACAGCCACCTATAAGGGGTTGGAGCTCCCCCTCATATCAGCCACCTGCATAGGGGAGCGAATCAAGGAGCCTGAGAGAGTTGAGGCTGGAGACCTAATAGCCATCGTGGGGAGGGTCGGCGGGGAAAGCCTATGGCTTAAAGCCTTAGCCGAGGGGAGGAGAGATGAGCGATGGAGGAGGCTCACACCCCTACCAGCTCTGTTGAGGCTGCAGGGAGTTGAGGGTGTGAAACTCCTCCACGACGTCTCCGAGGGAGGGGTGAGGGGGGCCCTCCACGAGATCGCTGAGACACAGAACCTAAGAGTCGAGGTGGAGTCAAGTGAAATCCCCCTGGAGGAGGGGGTGAATGATCTGGGAGTTGACCCCCTCTCAGCTCCAAGCTACGGCGTCCTCATCGCCATACTAAGCCCAGAGGCCTTGGATGAGGCCTCCGAGATATGCCTCAACGTGGATCAGCCGCTGAGCGTCATCGGCGAGATAAAGGCTGGAGGGGGAGCATACATAGATGGCGTGGAGATCAAGGGGTTTGAGAGGACAGAGCTGGACAGGCTCTACGGCCTCATCGCAGGCGTCGACGAGATCACGTCAACCCTGAGGGAATGCCTCAGAAGGCTTGAGGAGCCGGAGGTGGCGGCCCTAATCCCAGAGGTCGGGACGAACCTCGTCTACGCCAGGCCTGGAGCCAGCTCCATAGAGGAAGTTGCGGGCCTAAGCGGAAGGATCGTCGTCAGCCTGGGGAGACCCAAGGTCTGCGGCGAGGTCGTATACGGGGGATCAAGACATCTCTCCCAAGTCATCCTAAGGGCGATGAGAATAAACCCGAGGATTAGGGCGGCCATAAACCTCAGGGGCGGAGAGGAGGTCGCAGAGGCCTTAGAGGAGATGGGGCTTAGGGTGAGGAGGCTTCCACCCTCGGAGGGGGCATGCCCCATAGCAGACTACATCGAATCCACTGAGGAGCTCCACGACGCCTACCTCCACCCTGGAGCCCTCGGCATAGAGGCATCCACCGTCATCCTCGGCGAGGATCCGAGGTGGATCGTCGATGTCGTCCTCAGATTGGCGAGGCGTCTCCGAGACCATTAGGGTCTTCGACGAGGCCTCGAAGGCCTACGACGGCTGGTATGGCACACCGATGGGACGATACGCCCTCCACTGCGAGCTTATGGGCCTCAGGAGGATGCTCCCATCGAGGGGTGTAGGCGTAGATGTGGGAGGTGGAACAGGCATATTCGCAGAGAGACTTAGAGACGATGAGAGGATCATAATCTGCCTCGACCCCTCACCGGGAATGCTGAGGAGAGCCGTTGAGAGGGGGCTTCCCTCCATCCTATGCATAGCGGAGCATCCACCCCTGAGGCTGAGATGCTTAGACTTCATCTACATGGTCGCCACACTGGAGTTTCTCCAAGACCCCGTTAAGGCTCTCAGAGTCTTAAAGACTCATTTGAGGAACGGGGGCCCTCTCATCCTCCTCACCATCAACAGGGATAGCCCTTGGGGGCAGCTATATCTGAAGCTCGGCGGGGAGGGGGATCCCATCTTCAGCAGGATGCACCTCTACAATTATAGGGAGATCCTGAAGCTGTTGAGGGAGGCCGATCTGAAGCCGATCTCGGCGATGGGAACCCTATTGGAGCCCCCGGATAGGCCAGGTGGAGAGGCCATCCTGACGGAGGTCGATTCAGAGGTGGGGGTCATCCTCATCAAGGCCGGAGGGAGTTGAGTTCTGGTGCGGGGGGTGGGATTCGAACCCACGTAGGCCTAAGCCACGGGATCTCTCCCCGAGCCCTCGATCTTAAGTCCCGCCCCTTTGTCCACTCGGGAACCCCCGCCCCTCAAG
>CAZGKJ010000044.1:0-8534 GCA_964525955.1 uncultured Candidatus Bathyarchaeia archaeon | reverse complement strand
AGGGTTCTCATCTATAGGGATGGGAAAAACCTCTGCATCCAGCCCCTCAGCGAGGGGGAGGCGGGTCAGAGGAGGATCCTCATAGAGGTCTCATCGGAGACGACGCCTGAGAGCCTGGTTAGGAAGGTTGTCTCAGCCTACCTCGTCGGCTATAACGTCATACAGGTGAGGAATCCTGAGAGGAGGATCGCCACTACGCAGAGATACGCCATCAAGGATCTCATCCGTAAGAAGCTTCTAGGGATCGAGCTTTTATCGGATCTGCCTCAGGAGTTGACGCTGCAAGTTCTGGTCGGCCATGGGGAGCTCTCGGTGAAGGATGCCCTCAGGAGGATGAGCGTCATAGCCGCCTCGATGCATAGGGATGCCATCGCAGCGTTGATGAAAGATGACCCAGAGCTGGCTAGGGAGGTGATAGAGATGGATGATGAGGTGGATCGATTTGGACTCTACATCATAAGGCTGTTGAAGATGGCTGTTTCAGATGGGAGGGTTCTGAGGGAGATTGGGCTTTCCTCGCCTAGGGAGTGTCTAGGCTATAGGCTGATCACGAAGTCCATAGAGAGGATGGCGGATCACGCGGCTAACATCGCCCAGAATAGCCTCACGATGACCCCCATGAATCTCAGCAGGGAGCTTCTGGAGGAGATAAAGGCTATGAGCGACTCAGCGCTCAGGGTCTTCGAGGAGGCCATAGAGGCCCTCTTCAAATGGGATTACGCCTCAGCCGATGGGGTCTTCGAGAAGGCGGAGGAGACACGTCGAATGGAGGCGGTGGTGGTTCAAAAGGTGATAAAGCATGCCCCCACGGAGGATGTCCCCGCTCTCAGACTCATCATAGAGAGCATAAGGCGAACGGCGGAATATGGGAGCGACATAGCTGAGATAGTTCTGAACCTAACGATCGGAGAGGAGATTAGGGATTAAGAAATTTAAGGGAGGCCTTTAGAGTTTTAGACGCTGCTGGGGTCGTGGTCCAGCTAGGTGGGATGCGTGGCTCGGGCCCACGTGGTCGCCGGTTCAAATCCGGCCGACCCCACCAGATGAATGAAGCATGAAAGAGGAGCTTAGATAAAAGGGTTATAGGCGTCTAAACTCCTTCCGGCTCTTGGGTGTGGGTATCCACCATTCTTCTCCCCTGGGCGTCGAGATGTATTCCGGCCATCTCAGGTCTATCGGGGGTTGGAAGTCCTTTGGGAGGAGCGGCGGCACCCACCTCGACCCCCCTATCCCTCCCTCAGTTCTCTCGTTGAACTCATCCCAGGCCTTGCGGAGTATCTCAGGCTTCAGGAGGAGGTCTATGAAGGTCGCCGCTATTGTTTTGGCCGCCGTTATGATGCAGGGGTCTATGGTGCATGGGTTTCCACCCATGGCTACGTGAACCCACCAAGGATAGGGTCTGCCATCGGGCAGAGGCTTCAAGACGGGTCTGGCCGTGAAGAATCTCGCCGTAGGCGCATGCCATGTATAGTCAACATAGTCGTCCGAGCCCATGTTCCTCACCCAGGATGGATGAGCCCTCCGGATGAGCTCATCCATCTCCCCCGGCGACAGTATGGGCTTCCGAGCCTCACCTCCGCCGTAGGTTAAGCCGTATTCGAGGAAGGGTTCGGGCATGGGTTCATAGCCGAGGTTCCTTTGAATCTCCCTGGCGAATCTCTTAGCCTCCTCCCCATACCTCGGCGGACCCACCAGCTTCAAGTTCTCATAGGTAGCCTCAGCCAATACGAGGTTGGGGAGGCCAACCCTCGTCTTCGTGATCCAGCGCTCATAGACCTCGCAGAAGGATGCCTTAGCCGCAGCTCTCGCGTTGTTCTCCAAAACCCTCGTGATCCTCTCCTGCATCGTCAGCGTCGGCGACCGGTAGGCATATTGTATCTGGCTGATCTTCGGGGGCAGATTATCCGATGTGCATTGCCCTCCAACCATTATGAACTCGTTCAGCGTCCAGTAGGCTGTGTGGGGGAGCATGGCCTCCTTCGTCATCTTCGTCAACATACACATCATGCAGACGGCGTCGAGGGCCGCTGGAACCCTGCCCCCGGAGTGCCATCCACGTCTATAGGGGGTTGGATCGACGGCTATCAGCCTATACCAATCAACGGGGTCGTCGCACTCGAATTGGAATAGGAGGCTCCAGTAGGCCCCTCCCTGAATCTCGCCTCTAACATAGTTGGCGTAGCCTGGATGATAGCTGATGTAGGCGTCGGCTCCGTCGTAGTAGCCCTTGGCCGCATGGACTGGCTTTGAGCCGCAGACCTTCTCAGCTGGCTCCCCGAAGAGTCTGAGGCTGCCCTTGATGCCATACTGCTCCATGGCGTGTTTGGCTGCCAACACCCCGAAGAGGGCGGCGACTCCCAGAGCTGAGTGGGGGTCTGTATGCCCAGCAGCGTAGGGGTGGAGTCCCTCCCTCGGCGCTCGGTAGGGGACGGCCGCCTGGTTGTGCCCCGGGACGGCGTCATACTCGGCGTAGGTTCCGAGGAGGGGATGTCCCTCACCCCATGTGGCCATGAAGGCCGTCGGCATCCCACCGGTTCCCTCCTCAATCTCGAATCCCTCCCTCCTCAGCAGCCTAACATAGGCCTTAGAGGATCGATACTCCCTGAAGGCCGGCTCGGCGTATCTCCATATCTCGAGGTGAAACTCCGAGAGCCAGTCTCTGTTTTGATCTATGAATTTGAAGGCCGCCTCCTTCACATCAGCCGTGGAGGCCATGATTAAGGGATAGCTCCGTCATCTTAATATAGGTGGCCATGATCTCGATGAGCCGTTGATCAGGTTTCCCCCCTCGCTGAGGCGTCTATTGGAGAGGGATTGGCCCTCACTGTGTAGATTCTATAGGGACTCCCTCATCGCCTTCACCTCCGGCATACTCATCAGCCTCATCGGCTTTCCCATACGCTACCAGCTCTACACCGATGTCGAGTATCTCCTCTACACCCTTAGAGATGTCAACTCCTACCCCCTACTGCAGCTGATGGGTGGCCTGGATGCGGCTCAGAGGCTCTCCCTCGCCCTCAGAACAAACCTCATCTCGGAGCCTCTCCTCCTCATCCTCCCAGGCCTGCTGATGCTGTCGTATCCATTGCTCATCCTAAAGTTCCTCGTCATCGGCCTCGCCGCGCTGCCGATACTCCTCGATCACCCTCAACTCATATTGGCCTTCGTCCCCATAATACTCCTCGAGGCAGCCGGCTTCACCCTCTCAGCCATAGCTGGTGAATACCTCGGCAGAGCCATCCTTAAGCCCCAAACACTATATGGAGAGGTGGGGAGAATTGAGGCCTTTAAGAGGGCCCTTGGGGAGCTCCTGAGGTATTATCCCCTCATAGTCCTCATCTTAGGCTCATCCTCCATCCTTGAGGTCTGCCTCAGCCTACTCCTCGACATCTTTCGATGAGTCCCTGGTGCGGCCGCCGGGATTCGAACCCGGGATCTTCAGCTCGGGGGGCTGACGTCTTAGCCAGGCTAGACCACGGCCGCCGTCTCCTCTATATTGCTTGGAGGCGTAAAAATCTTTCAGCTTGGATTGGGGAAATGCTAAAACGTTAATAATGTATAATTCTTATGGTCTCGGTGCTGAGGGCCTGTAGCTCAGCCAGGTAGAGCGCCGGGCTTTTAGGCTCCCATGCGGGGAGACCCGGCGGTCGGGGGTTCAAATCCCCTCGGGCCCGTTTAAGGCTTAGTGGATGTGAGTGGGTTGGAGGAGATGAGTAGGGGTCTGAAGCCTAAGGTTAGGGAGCTTAAGTATAGGATGATGATCACGGACCTTCTGAAGGTGGCTGGTAAGGCCTTCACCTATCAGGAGCTCAGCGAGAAGCTGGGGCTGAGCCCTCCAATCCTAAGCCGATATATGAGGGGGCATGTCCTCCCCAGCTATGCCAGGGCTCAACAGCTCTATGAGAAGCTGATGGAGATCACCAACATCAAGGATGCCCTTATGAGGAGGATAAACTTCGATGAGGAGGGATACTTCGACAACACCCCAGTAGTCTCCGAGATAACCTGGCTCAAGATACTGGCCAACTACGCCGTGGAGAAGTTCGCCGGTAGACGTGTCACGAAGGTCTTGACGGCTGCCGTCGATGGAATCCCCGTTGCAACGCTCATAGCCAATCTCCTCGACGTCGACCTCATCATAGCGAAGGAGCGTAAGGAGGTTGGGATAAGGGACTTCATAGAGAAGACCTATACCGTGAAGGGAACAGCCATAAGGAGATGCCTCTACATCCCAAAGGCGTCGATAAGGAGGGGGGTCAAGAAGAAAAAGAAGAGGGGTGGGGAGGAAGAGGAGAGGAAGAGGAGGATGAGGGAGACGGGGGACAGCGTCCTCATCGTCGACGACGTCGTTAGAACCGGTGAGACCGTCAGGGCCCTCGTAGACCTGGTTGAGAGCCGAGGCGCCCACGTCGCCGGAGTCTACGTCCTCATAGCCCTCGGATATCGCTGGAGGGAGTATCTCAGTGACATAATCGAGCGATATCCCTTCGAGGTCTTCATAGAGGTGTGCCCAGCGGCGAGGCTGATTGAGCGTCTTGGGAGGCGTTAGTGGTAAAGCCTTTTATCCTGGTTTTAAGCCTTAGGTGGCGTGGGATGTTTAACCTCATAACCCTGAGGGATACGATCCGCATAGACCCCTCAAGATTCGGCGAGCCCCTGGAGGAGGTCGCCCTCGATGAGTTGAAGCGGAAGTATGAGGGGCTCGTCGACGAGGAGTTGGGCTACGTCATCAGCATCGTCGACTTGAAAGTTGACCCCGTGGGCCGCATAGTCCCGGGAGACGGTGGAACCCATCATAGAGTTGTCTTCACACTCCTCTCCTTCTATCCGGAGCTCCAGGAGGTAGTTGAGGGGGAGGTAGTCGAGGTCGCAGACTTCGGAACATTCCTGAGGATAGGCCCCGTCGATGCGCTTCTCCACGTCTCACAGCTCATGGATGACTTCATCTCCTACGATGAGAAGCATGGTGTTCTCCTCGGCAAGGAGACCGGTAGACGGATACAGAAGGGCGATATCTTCAGGGTTAGGATAGTTGCGGTCTCATTCCCGAAGGGTCGGAGCGCAGGTAAGATAGGGGTCACCGCCCGCCAGCCCTTCCTGGGTCGACTGGACTGGATCGAGGAGGAGGTTAAACGGGCGAGGGGCATAGCCGAGGAGGAGGCTGAGGAGCGGTGAGCCTAAGGGCCTGCAGGAGCTGTAAGATCCTCACAGATGGAGACACATGCCCCATCTGTAAGGGGAAGGACCTAAGCGAGGATTATATGGGCCTCATCATAATCCTAAACCCCGAATCCTCGGAGCTGGCTAAGAAGCTGGGTATAGAGAAGCCTGGGAGATACGCCATAAAGGTTCGGTGACCCTCTTGAGGAGGACCCTGAGGCTCCCAACCCATATGCGATGGGAGTTGAAGAGCCCTCTCGGAGTCCTCCTAAGCGGCGAAGACGCCCCCCTAAGGCTTAAGGAGCTCCTGACGACGCTGCGCCCAGAGATGCTCGCCGTCGTCGGAGACGCCTCCACGAAGAATCTCCTAAGGGTCGGGGTCAACCCCGACATCATAGTCGTCGACTACAGGGTGATGCGTCGACCCATAGAGCCCTATAGGCTGGAGGGTCGACATCTGATAAGGGCGAGGAATCCACCTGGAACCATAGATGCCGAAGCCTGGAGGGCTCTGGAGGAGGCGGTAACCCTTAAAAGTGGGGTGGCTGTGATCGTTGAGGGCGAGGAGGATCTCCTCGTCCTCCCCCTGATCATCCTCCTGCCCGTCGGCTCCCTCATCGTCTATGGGCAGCCCCATGAGGGCCTCGTCGCCGTGGAGGTGACCGCTGATCGGAAGCGATGGGCGGAGGAGTTCATGGGGCGGATGGAGGAGGCTGGGAGTGGAGCTGAAGGTGATCTCAGCGAGGGATAACCCCCTCATAGGGCGGAGGGAGGTCACCTTCCAGGTGGAGGCCCCCTCAACGCCGAGTAGAGCCGAGATCCGGGAACACTTAGCCGAGGCCTTAGGCGTCACCGTGGATCAGGTGTGGGTTAGGAGGATGGTGACGAAGACGGGGACCCACATCACCGTCGGTGAGGCCCATGTATACGAGAATGCTGAGAAGGCTTTGGAGTTCGAGCCGGAGCATATAATAAGGAGAAACAGGCCGCCTAAAGAGGAGGGCGAAGCCGAGTGAAGAAGCGAGGAGTCTGGAACCTCTACAAGGTTGAGGGAGACAAGATCGAGAGGCTCAGACCCTTCTGCCGGAGATGCGGCCCAGGATACTTCATGGCAGACCACGGAGACAGATACACCTGCGGAAACTGCGGCCTAACAATATGGAAGACGAAGAAGGAATGAAACCTTAAATCGCCGAGCATCAAAAAGCCCATAGAAGAGGGGGCCCGTGGCCAAGCCTGGATAAGGCGCCGGCCTTCTAAGCCGGAGAGCCTGGGTTCAAATCCCAGCGGGCCCGCCTATCCTGATATCTTTTTAAGGGTTGTTGGTTATCTCCGGTGGGGCTCCAGCCCTGGACTCCATGGGGATGTCTGGATGGGGCAAATGTGAGGGGGGAGAGAGGGCTTAGACGCCCCTACGCATCTGTGTCAGCTCAGGCTCTCCTCGCCCTCTCCGTCGACTCGCTCGGCCTCCTCGCCGGAGGCCTCGTCTCGCTTTTGGCTCCCCTCCTCCGTTCAAGGCCCTGGCTCTTAGCTCTCTATCCGCCGATATTGACGGTGAGGGGTGACATAAGCGGCATCTTCTCTGGGAATCTCTCCACGATGCTCCACCTCGGCCTCATATATCCGAGGCTTAGGGGGAACACCAGAACCTATTACAGCCTCATCTCCAGCATCTATGTCCTTACGCTTCTCGACACCCTTGGGATGGGTCTCATCGCCTTCATGTTGAACCTCCCCCTCGGGATAGCCTCCATAGGGCATTTAGGCCTCTATCTGCTTTTGCCGACGGTCACCTGCCTCGCAGCGGTTCTCATTTCCATACCCCTGACGACTTTGATAGCGATCTCAGGTTATCGTCGAGGCCTCGATCCGGATATAATCCTCTATCCCTGCCTCTCCTCCATAAATGACATCCTGGTAAGCGGCTCCTACGCAGCGGTGGCGGCCCTCTCGATCACAAAGCTCGGCGTGTGGATGCTGTCGATGCTCTTCCTCTCAGCCCTCATGGCCGCCGCAGCCATCATCTACATGTTTAGGGGGGATGAGCTCTTCGCCTCGGTCATCAGGGAGGGGACTCTGACGGTGTTGTTTTCAACGCTCCTCGCCAGCCTCAACGGAATAGTCCTATCCCGGTTGAGGGAGGGCATCCTGAGACATCCGGGAATCCTCATCCTCTACCCCTCCCTCCTCTCCACTCTTGGCGATATCGGCTCCATCATAGGGTCGCTGACAACAACCAGCCTCGCCCTCGGCTATGTAAGAGGCCTGAGGGGGATACTCGATGAGGGTTTGAGGAGGACGCTGAGGGTGGAAGCCGTAGCGGCTCCGCTACATATACTCTTCGCCCTCCTCGCCTACCTCCTCTTAGGCCTCCCCGATGTGGGGGTTCTCAGGTTCCTCGTCTCAGTCTCGTTGCTTACGAATCTCCTCAGCTTCCTCTCTATCTCCCTCCTCGCCCTCCTACTGGCTCACATGACACATAGGAGGGGTCTAAACCCCGATAATGTCGTGATCCCAGCCATCACCTCTGCTTCGGATACGACGGCGACGCTGACCCTGCTACCCGCCCTGGCGATAACGAGGCTCATAGCCTCTAAAACTCCTTAACGATACCCTGGAATCATCAGAGACCGTGTGCGATGAGAGCTCCATGGGCGCCTCTCATCAGAACCCTTCGACGATGTTCGTTAGAATTATGTTGTACACCTTAACTCGGTAGAAAGCTCAAATATCCTTTCCACTTCTTCTTTAGTTAAATCCGTTATTCTCTTCCCCTCAAGCTCTCCTCCAATATTCTTTATAATGTTAAGGTTCTCCTTCAACACAATATTAAGATCGGTCTGTTGTTGACACTTATGAAAAAGTCCTTAAGATTCACCATAGCGGTTCTGAAGAGCCTATATTTCTCATCCCCTGTTGCTTTGTATAATATGAGTGAGGAATATTCCAAGGTTCTTGCACTAGCAGAATATTGTCGAATTCTTTCTCTTAGAATTAAGTCTGAGGCATTATTTTCAATTAGGTATTCCAAAATAGACCCTGCATCTGCGATTTCAAGTAATGGATGATCGGAAAGACTTACAGCATAGTCTTTTATAACGTAAATTTTCTCCTTTTCAACCCTCCACTCAAGGGTAGAATATGCAGAATATGCGGCGATGAGGAGGATGATGATAAGCGTCGCTCTTTTCATTTTTCAGTAAAAATCTACGAGGAAAATAAAAGATTTAGCGTTCGGTAGCCAGGGCCTTCAGCCTCAGCTTCCGAGGTTTTTAGTGGTGGTTTGGAGACCTTTTTAGGGGAGCCGTCGAATCATTAATGGATATGCTCATAGGTTTGATGGCTGACACCCATGACAACATCCACCTCATCGA
>CAZGKJ010000043.1:0-8566 GCA_964525955.1 uncultured Candidatus Bathyarchaeia archaeon | reverse complement strand
GGGTATGGGGGTTAGATGGGGTTATCAGCCTCCACCCCCTATGCCAACACCCCCTTCACCACCTCCATCGGCGAGGGGTCTATCGAGGGAGGAGGAGATAGAGGCTCTGACGAGACAGCTTGAGGAGCTGGAGGGTAGGCTGAGGGAGGTTAAGAGACGTCTGAGGGAGCTGAGGGGTGGAGGTTGAGGCTGGCCATACCGACGACGGATAGGAAGGGTCTGAGAAGCCACGTGGCCGCAGTCTTCGCCAGGGCTCCCACCTTCACCTACATCGACATCATCGACGAGGAGATTAAGAGGGTTGAGGTGGAGGAGAATCCGGCGAGGGATTTGGAGCATGGGGCGGGCCCCATAGTTGCGAGGCTGCTGAAGGAGAGGGGTATAGACGTCGTCGCCACGGATAGAGTCGGCCCAGGGGCCTCAACCCTACTTGAGATGAGTGGAATAAAGTCTGTGAGAATCCCCTCCGGGATAAGGGTCTCAGAGGCCGTGAGGAGGGCCCTCGAGGAGATAAGGGACCAAGGCATCCTCCCCAACTAAGCTCCCTACCTTCTCAACTCATAGGAGCTCCTGGACGGCTCTCCATAGCTCCCTTATCTCCCCTGAAACCCCGCATTCTGGTTCATACTCGACGATTGTTAAGCCCCTGAGCATCGCCTCCACGACGGCCGTGTCGAAGGGTATCATGGCGGCCACCTCGACACCCCTATCGGCGCAGAAGGCCCTAATCCTCTCAGCCATCTCTGGGTTGAGGTCATACTTGTTGATGGCCACCAGGGGCGGAACCCTGAAATGCCTGAGGAGGCTGAGGGCCCTCTCCATGTCATGTAGACCAGACATGGAGGGCTCGGTGACGATGACGCCGAGGTCGACGCCGGTGACCGATGCTATGACGGGGCATCCAATCCCAGGGGCTCCATCGATGAGGATGAGGTCCAAACCCCTCTCCACGGCGACGGCACGAGCCCTCTCCCTCACGAGGGAGACCAATCTACCCGAGTTGGACTCACCTGGCAGTAGATCGGCGTGGCATAGGGGTCCAAAGCGGGTTTCGGAGACGTATAGATAGCCTGAGACCCTCGGCCTAAGCCTCGCAGCCCCAGTGGGGCAGATGTAGGCGCAGACGCCGCATCCCTCACACTTCACGGGGTCAACCTTGAAATCGCTGATCGCATCGAAGCGGCACTCCTCGACGCAGAGGCCGCAGCGGAGGCAGCTCTCAGGGTCGATCTCAGCCCTCCTCGTCTTGAAATCCCTCCTCTCACCAACGTCTGGATGGAGGAGTAGAGGCATGTTCGACGCCTCAACGTCGCAGTCGGCGATGACGGCCCTCCCAGCGAGGGCTGCGAGGGAGGCGGCCACCGTCGTCTTCCCAGTTCCACCCTTACCGCTGACGATGACAACCTGCCTCATCCCATCATCCCCCTAACGGCCTCCATGATCTCCTGAAATCTCATCCTCCACTCAGGCATCTCCTGGACGAAGGGTATGCCCCTCGAGTAGAGCTCCGCGATACGTCTATCGAAGGGTATCTCCATCAATATGGGGATGCCCTCATCCTCGCAGTATTCGTAGACGCCTCTATCGCCAAGTCCAGCCTTGTTGATGACGACGGCCATGGGTATGCCAAGCCTCCTGAGGACTCCGATCATCTGCCTCAGGTCGTGGAGGCCGAAGGGTGTGGGCTCCGCCACGAGGATGCAGAAGTCGCTTCCATAGACGGCGCTCACAACGGGGCATGAAGTCCCAGGTGCCACATCGATGATGGCTGTTCCCCCCTCATCCATCCGGCTCTTAACGGCCTCTATCACGGGCTCGGGTGAGGGCTCGCCTATGCCCAGCTCCCCCCAGATCAGCTTCATCTCCCCAGCCCAGCCCCACTTCACGAAGCCGACGACCTTCTCCTCCTCAACTATCGCCTTCTGGGGGCAGATCTTGGCGCATAGGCCGCAGCCGTGGCAGAGCTCCTCGAAGAGGATTATCTGATCCCTGGCGACGAATATGGCGTTGAAGTTGCAGGCTTCGGCGCATCTACCACAGTAGTTGCATCTATCCTCGATGATGCGTGGAACCTTAACATAGATGGGCTTGGATTCAACCCCCCTTGGATGGAGCAGTAGATGGACGTTGGGAGCCTCAACGTCGCAGTCGAGGAGCTGAGCCGCCCCTATGGAGAGGGCGAGGTTGACAGCAACCGTCGTCTTCCCAGTTCCACCCTTACCGCTGGCTACGGCTATCCTCACCTCCACCTCGCCTCCAGGCATCCCTCCGTCAATTCCCTTAGGGAGCCCTCCAGGAAGCGCCTTAGATTCTCCTCGACGTCGAGGCCCTCAGCCCGTAGAACGGCTACACCAGCCTCCTTGAACCTTGATAGGGCTCTCGGCCCCATGCCGACGGCGATTACGGCATCTGGCTGGAGGCTGAGCAATCGGTCTGGAGGTCTTCCATATCCGCCGAAGCGTTCACTCGTATTAGGTATAACCTCCCTATCGATGACTTTGCCCTCAGCGATCTCGATGACGGCGAAGTAGGGGGCCCTGCCGAAGTGCTCTGAGAGCCGACGCCCCTCATCGGCGACGGGTATCACAACCCTCATGGATCTCTTAGGCATCCTCCTCCTCCTCCACAGCCCGCTTGATCTTCTCAACTATCTCCATGAAGGCCTTAGCCGCAGGTGTGTCGCTGTGCTCTATGACGAAGGGAACCCCCCTATCGGAGTCGAGGGAGATCCGTGGGTCGAGGGGTATGGAGCCGAGAAAGGGGACATCCATCTCCCTCGCTATACGCTCCCCCCCTCCGCTTCCGAAGACCTCCACTCGGCCGCCGCAGTGGGGGCAGATGAGGTAGCTCATATTCTCCACCACCCCAAGGATCGGGGTTCCAACCTTCCTGGCGAAGTTCACAGCCTTCCTCACAACCCCCTCAGAGACCTCGCTGGGTATCGTCACCAATATGAGGCCATCCATATCTGGGAGGAGCTGGACGACGCTGAGGGGCTCATCACCCGTTCCAGGCGGGAGATCGATGAGTAGGTAGTCGAGGTCTCCCCAGACGATCTCGGAGAGGAACTGCCTTATGGCTGCCATCTTCAGGGGCCCCCTCCAGATGACGGGTGAATCCCCCGTGGGGAGGAGGAACTCCATGGAGACAACCTTGATGTTTAGGGGGCCGAAGGCGGGAAATATCCCCGGAGGCCCCGCCTCAAGGCGTCTCCCCTCCATCCCAAGCATCCTCGGGACGCAGGGGCCATGTATATCGGCGTCCAATATGCCTACCCTCCCGACGTGGCCCTTCATGGCGAGGGCCGCGGCGAGGTTGACGGTGACAAGGGTCTTGCCGACGCCCCCCTTGCCGCTCACCACCGCGATCTTATGTCGCACCCTGCTCATCCTCTCAGCTATGGCCTTCCTCCAATCCCTCGGTATCGGCGAGCTCTCCCCCAACTCCACCACCGTTTTAGGCTGGCTTAAACTCAGCTATTAACCATCGATGATTATAAAAACCTTTCAAACCCTCAACGTTGAATTAAAAATCATCGGGATTTCAGGGATTTTCAACCCGTTTTAGGCTTCGAAAGATTCATATTCATGGATTAGGGATTTTATCTCTCCGTTGATGGGGTCATCTCCATCTCTCTTCGGGATATAGCTGAATTAGGGGTGATTGAGGGAGATGATTAGGAGAGAGGTCAAGATGTGGTTTAAAATAAATGGATTGGCCCTCCTTGCAGGTGTAGCTGGGGGGTTGGGCGCCATAGCCTTTAGGAAGATGATCTGGCTTTTCAGATACCTCTTCTTCCAGCTCCTCCTCCCAAGGCTGACCCTGAACCTCTGGGGCTATAACCTCGGCGTTATGCTCCTCCCAGCCCTCGGGGGATTGATAGCCGGCCCCATCATCGAATGGATCTCACCTGAGACGAGGGGGCATGGCGTCCCAGAGGTGATGGATGCAGTTCACACGAAGGGGGGAGAGATCAGGGGGAGGGTGGCGATGGTTAAGACCCTCGTCTCCTCCATCACGATAGGATCGGGGGGAAGCGTCGGCCGAGAGGGGCCTATAGCCCAGATAGGGGCTGCCATAGGGTCGCTGCTCGGCCGCCTCGCCGGATTGGATGAGGCCTATAGGAGGCTGATCGTCGTCTGCGGCCTATCAGCCGGCATCTCAGGGACCTTCATGGCCCCCCTCGGCGGAGCCATCTTCGGATTAGAGGTCATCTATAGGGGGGTGGCCCCCTATGATGTGATTCCCATCCTCCTCTCCTCCGTCGTGGGGATGGTGGTGACGGGGGAGGCCTTCGGATTGAAGCCGGCCTTCAAGGCTCCACAATACACGCTTAGAAACCCCCTCGACGTCCTATACTTCCTCCCCCTCGGAGTCGTCTTCGGCCTACTGGCCATCATATGGACGAGAACCCTCTACCTCATGGAGGACCTCTTCGACAGACTCCCGGTGAGGAGATCCCTGAGGCCGGCTATTGGAGGCCTCCTAACGGGGTTGGTGGGGGTCTTCCTCGCCAAATATGGAGTCTTAGGCGTCGGATATGAGGGGATAGACCTCGCCCTGAGGGGGGCTCTGCCAGCGTGGCTTCTACTACTATTAGGCGTTGCGAAGCTCCTGGCCACCTCCCTCACAGTGGGATCAGGGGGAAGCGGAGGGATATTCGCCCCATCGCTATACATGGGTGCGATGTTCGGAGGATTCTTCGCCTCCCTCCTATCAGGGCTCCCCCTCGTCTCGAGGCAGCCTTCGATCTACTACCTCGTCGGCATGGCAGCCCTCTTCGCAGGGGCCGCTAAGGCCCCTCTCACCTGCATAGTGATGCTCCCAGAGATGACGGACAACTACCATCTACTCCCAGCCCTCATGGTGGTCTGCTCCATGAGCTACTTCGTCTCCTCCCTCCTCATGAGGGGCTCCATCTACACCTTAAAGTTGAGGAGGAGAGGCGTAGAGGTAGAGGCTGGCATAGACCCGCTGAAGCTGGTGAAGGTCTCGGAGATCATGACTCCGCTGGAGAGGGTTGTAAGCGTCAGGAGGGATACACCCCTCTCGATACTATACTTCATGATATTGGAGTCGAAGCACACGGCCTTCCCAGTTCTCGACGATGGGAGGCTTGTGGGCATCATCACCCTGAAACAGCTCAGCGACCTGAGGCAGGAGGAGATAGGTGAGATGAAGGTTGAGGACATCCTGAGGAAAGAGCTGATCGTCACATATCCAGATGAGACGGCATACGATGTATTGGAGAAGATGAATAGATTCGACGTCGAGATGCTCCCAGTCGTGGATAGGGCTGATGAGGGGAAGCTCTTAGGGGTGGTCTCGAAGAGGGATACACTCAACGCCATAATCCTCGGGAGGAGGAAGATGAGGCTATTAGAATGAGAGCATAGGCAAAGGCTAAATCATATCAGACCTCTATGATGATGGCTTGAGCATCCCAAAGATGAGGTTAAACCCGATAAAGGGCGTTGAAGCCGACGCCGCCGTCGCCGTCATCCTCAGACCAGGGGATGGAGGCTTGGAGGTTCTACTGGTTAGGAGGGCCGTAAACCCCTCAGACCCCTGGTCTGGGGACATCGCCTTCCCAGGTGGACATAGGAGAGGGGGAGAGACCCTCATCGAGACGGCTGTGAGGGAGGCTTGGGAGGAGATAGGGGTGGATCTGAACCGATGTGAGGCCTTGGGCACCCTCAACATCTCAACCTCCAGTAGGGATCCGGAGCTCAGGGTTCTACCCTTCGTCTACCTCTGCAGATGTAAGCTTGATATCAGGCTGAATGAGGAGCTCTCCAGCCACTTCTGGATACCGTTGGAGACCCTAAGGAGCTCCAGGGGCTACGCCGATATGGAGGGGGTTAAGACTCCCGCCTTCCTCCTCGAGGAGGGGGTGGTCTGGGGTCTAACCTACAGGATATTGGAGGACCTCCTCAAAAGAATTGAGGGTTAACTTAGGAGCTCCTTTAGGAGTTTGGCGACTTCTCTCGGCTTCTCAGCAACGGGAACCCCGGCGGCCTCGAGGGCCTCGATCTTACTCTTGGCGGTTCCCCTCTCCCCCTGAATTATCGCTCCGGCGTGGCCCATACGCTTGCCTGGTATAGCCGTTCTCCCTGCGATGTAGGCGACAGCCGGCTTCGTGAAGCCTCCCTCAGCGATGAAGTCGGCGGCCCTCTCCTCGGCGTCCCCCCCGATCTCGCCTATTAGAGCCACCGCCTCCGTCTCTGGGTCATCCTCAAACCATTTTAGGACGTCGATGAAGTCCAATCCCGTTATGGGGTCTCCGCCTAGGCCGACGCAGGTCGACTCACCGAGGCCGATACTGGAGATGTGATCGGCGATCTCGTAGGTTAGGGTTCCACTCCTGGAGATGACTCCCACCCGACCCCTTTTGAAGACGCTGGCTGGCATTATGCCCAGCTTACACTCCCCAACCTTGATGACTCCAGGGGTGTTCGGCCCTATGATGGTGACCCCACTCCTCCTCGCCTTGGCTACGAATATCATCGTATCCCTAACCGCTATGCCCTCCGTGATCACGACTATTGGGTCTAACCCCCCATCGAGGGCCTCATAGACGGCGTCCGGAGCATAGGGGGCTGGGACGAAGATTATGGAGGCATCCACTTGATGTCGATCCATGGCCTCGGCGACGGTGTCGTAGACGGGGACACCCTCAACGCTCTCACCCCCCTTACCTGGGGTTACGCCGGCGACGATCCTGGTTCCATACTCGAGCATCAGCTTCGTATGGAATCTACCCTGTCTACCCGTGATGCCCTGGACGAGGACTCTGGTCTCTCCATCGACGAATCTCACCATCCTAATTACCTCCCAGAAGTGAGACCACCCTCTCGGCGGCCTCCTCCATGCTGTCGAGGCAGTGGATGCCAGCCTCCTCCAGGAGCCTCCTCCCCTCCTCCTCCCTCGTGCCGATCATCCGAACCACCATCGGCTTATCCACTCCAACCCTCTCCCTCGCCGCGATGATGCCCCTCGCCACCTCGTCGCATCGAGTGATGCCTCCGAGGATGTTGATGAAGATGGCCCTCACCCTTGGATCGCTCAGGAGGAAGGAGACGGCCACCTCAACCCTCTCAGCTGGAGCCCCGCCTCCGAGGTCGAGGAAGTTTGCCGGTCGGCCACCGTAGAGCTGAACCGTGTCGAGTGTGGCCATGGTTAGGCCAGCCCCGTTGCCTATGATGCCTATCTCGCCGTCGAGCTCCACGTAGGTTAGGCCGAGCCTCCTGGCCTCCCTCTCCCTCTCGGTTAGGTCGAGGAGCTCACTCTCACCGAATCGCTCCAATAGGTCTCTATGCCTCCATAGGGCGTTGTCATCGATGTTGAGCCTCGCATCCGCAGCCATCAGGCCATCAGGGGTGACCGCTAAGGGGTTTATCTCCGTCAACTCGGCATCCATCTCCACCGCCAATCTATACAGCTTGACGAGTATGTCGGCCGCCGACAGCATTCTTCGACCCTCAAGACCTATCTGCTTCACCATCCACCTCGCCCTATGAGGCCTCAACTCCTCGAGGGGATCGATGGTCAGCCTTATGATCTTCTCCGGAGACCTCGCAGCCACCTCCTCTATCTCAACTCCCCCCTCGGAGGTGGCGAGGGCGGTGTAGGCCCTGCTGCTCCTGTCGACGACGACGCCGAGGTAGAGCTCCCTCTCTATGCTGAGCTTCTCCTCCACAAGAACCATCTTCACCTCCACCCTCCTAACGGAGCTGCCGAGGAGCTCCCCCGCCACCTTCCCAGCCTCATCAGGGGTCTCTGCGAATCGTATGCCTCCGGCCTTACCCCTGCCCCCTACGGGTATCTGAGCCTTCACGGCCACCGGTCCAGAGATCTCCTCAGCTATGTTCCTAGCCTCCTCAGGTGTCTTGGCAACCCTCCCCCTCGGGAGGGGTATCCCATACTCTCGGAAAATCTCCTTAGCCTGCCACTCCAGCAGCCTCAACTCCCTTCACCCTTCCATGATGCGAACTGATAGAAACGCTTTTTTAAGGGCTATAAAATGTGTGAGAGTTAGCGTTGGTCGTTGCCCGTGGCCACGACCAAGAACGCCCTCAGGGAGATTATACTCTTCCTAACCTACGCACTCCTCGTCTAAGACATCCCTTAGATGGCTCACCCACCCCTCCTCTATCAACCCCTTCTCAACGGCCTCCTCCAATATCCTGAGGACGTCACAGCAATCCAATCGACTCCAATCCCTCCACCTCGTAGGCCCATGAGCCTCATAGGCTTCGAGAGCCTTGGGTCTTAGACCCATAAGCTCGGCAGCCGTGCAGACCCTCCTATCAAGCTCCCTCGCCTTCAGGTAGACGAGGTGGAGGAGCTCCGGATAACGGTAATCCCTCACCAGATGATGGTCGAGAACAATGGTCTCAGCCCTAGACTCCTCGATGATGCGGCAAAGGTTGACGATGCTCCTGGCGAGGTTATAATATGCGAATATGAAGCCTAGGAGGTAGGTTGGAGGGCCGTCGATGATGAGTATGTCTGGGTCGACCTCGATGATCTCATCGGCCACCTCCCTGAGAACTGGGCCATCTAC
>CAZGKJ010000042.1:2368-8568 GCA_964525955.1 uncultured Candidatus Bathyarchaeia archaeon | reverse complement strand
CATAGGGAGGGGGGCATCGCCATCCTCTATGGAAGCCTCGCCCCCGACGGCTGCGTCATAAAGGTCGCCGCCCTCCCGAGGGAGATGTGGAGGTTTGAGGGCTATGCGAGGGTCTTTGACCGGGAGGAGGAGGCCGTTGAGGCTATTAGGGGAGGGGGCATCGAGGAGGGGGATTTCATCATCATTCGATATGAGGGGCCTAAGGGTGGGCCTGGGATGAGGGAGATGCTGACGGCGACTGTAGCTCTGGTGGGTTCTGGCCTCGATAGGGGTGTGGCCCTCGCCACTGATGGACGCTTCTCTGGGGCGACGAGGGGGCCATGCATCGGCCATATATCGCCTGAGGCTGCTGAGGGGGGTCCCATCGCCCTGGTGGAGGATGGGGATAGGATACTTCTGGATGTTGGGAGACGGAGGCTCGACCTGATGGTTTCGGATGGGGAGCTGGAGAGGCGTCGGAGACGTTGGTCTCCCCCTGAGCCGAGGGTTCGGAGGGGCTATCTGGCTCGATACTCCAGGCTCGTCTCCTCCGCCAACAGGGGGGCTGTGATGACCTAACCCTTCATCTCCCGCAGTATCTTTTTCCTCAGGGACTCCACGTCGTATAGGGGTGTGATCTTCGACTCTTCGAGGGGCTTGGCGAACTTCTTCTCCACAGCCCTCCTATGAAGAGTGTTCATAGAGCAGAAGGGTATGATTCGTCCATCTGGGACGGCGTAGTGGATGACGCATCGATTCACCCTCTCCAGGTCGAAGTTGTAGGGGTCCATGAAGTGCATCGCCCCGATCATTATGAGTCTGTGATGGAGGTCTCCGAGGCTCTTGTAGTCGCCTCTCCAGATGATGGGTAGGAGGAATCTACGCAGCATGCTGAAGCTGATGTTCCTTATGGCTGCGGCTGCTATGGTCATCTTAGCTCTGGTGCTATGCCCCTCATCGATCAGCTTTGAGGTCGTCTCTATGGCCTTCAGGAAGCCGTCGACGTTCAGATGCCTCGTGATCGGCTCCGCCTCATCGCCCTTTGGGACGAGGTATGTAGCCATTCCGCAGTGGGGGTGGGCGCTGAAGTCTGGGTAATATCGATCCTTGAGCTTTCCGACGAATCTTGCGAAGGGGACGACTGTCGGAACGGGATACCAATCCCCCCTCTTTATGAGGCCGCCGGTCTGCTCCTCAGCCAATCTCATCAGGTCTGGGATCGTTATCCTCATCCTTTCACGCTCACGGCGGTTTATCCTCCCCGTTATGGAGACCGGCTGGAAGTTTACGCATCGGACTATGTCCCTGTTCTCTACGGCGAAGCGGATGATGTCGCCGATCTCCTGGTCGTTTACGCCGCCGACGAGCGTCGGCACCAGGACGACGCTCCTACCCCCAGCCTCCCTGATGTTCTGGAGGGCCTTAACCTTGATCTCGAAGAGGTTGAAGCCCCTCGCAGCGATGTAGGGCTTAGGTGAGACGCCGTCGAACTGGAGGTAGAAGGTGTCGACGCCGGCTTTGAGGAGCTCCCTACAGTAGTCGACGCTCTCCGCCAGCAGTATCCCATTCGTATTCACCTCAACGTGGTTGAAGCCGAGCCTCTTAGCTAATCTCACCAGGTCTGGGAGGTCTTCCCTCACAGTTGGCTCGCCGCCGCTGAACTGAAGCGCCGGAGTTGGAACTGGGCGATTCTCCCTGAGGTTTCTGAGCATCTCCTCGATCTCCTCGTAGCTTGGCTCGTAGAGGTATCCGGCTGCCCCGGCGTGGGCGAAGCAGATGGGGCATCGTAGGTTGCATCGATTTGTCACGTCGATTATGCCGAGCACCGTGTGGGAGTTGTGTTCTGGGCAGAGTCCGCAGTCGTAGGGGCATCCGAGCTTCGTCTCTGTTCTTGGGTTGTCCAGCTTCCTGCCGAGGTGTTCATACTTTAGAACTCTCATATACTGCTCGTAGTCTCCCCAGTAGAGGTCGGTCCATTCACCGTGTTCTGGGCATCTCTTCTTTATGTAGACCTTCCCCCCCTCCTCGTAGATGGTGGCGGGGAGCACCTTGAGGCATTCGGGGCAGAGGCTCTTCGTCTCCTTTATGAAGTTCATACGGCTTATGATTCATTTGGCCAGTTTATTTTAAGGTTATCCGAAAACTCCTCCTCAACTTGGTGTGAGAACCCTTTAAAATCTATGCGGAGTAGGGTGTTTGAGTTGTCTCCAGCTTTGGGTGGGAGGGCCTTAGCAGCCCTTAGGGGTCTGGGCTTCACGGAGTATGAGGCCTCAGCCTACATCGCCCTCCTACAGCATGGAGGCCTGACGGCTCTGGAACTAAGCGAGAAGGCCTCGATTCCCTACTCCAAGGTTTATGGTGTTTTGGAGTCTCTGAGGAGGAGGGGTTGGATCGAGGTTGGTGGTGGGAGGCCGAGGGTATATTACCCCAAGTCTCCCCTCGAAGCCCTGAGGGTTGAGCGGATTAGGAGGGAGAGGAGCTTCGAGGAGCATAGGAGCATCATCCTCGAGGAGCTCCAACCCATCTATGAGGGTAGGGGCCTGAGGGAGCGACCTGAGGTCTGGATCATCAGGGGCCTGGAGAACATCCTATCAAGCCTCCGGAGAATTGTGGAGGAGGCGAGGAGGGAGCTGATGATCGCCCTCCCAGGGATGGATGAGGAGCTCATAACGGCGCTATCAACACCCCTCAGCCTGGCGAGAAATAGGGGGGTGAGGATGCTACTTTTGACGACGATGGAGGTGGCCTCAAGGCTTGGGGATTATGCCCACCAATTCGATGAGGTGAGGTTTAGGGATGAGATGTTCGGCGGCGGAATCATAGCCGATGGGGCTGAGACATTGCTTATACTTGACGCCACCCCAGGTGGACGCCTCGCCATCGCCTCTGATCATAAGGGGCTGACCAACATAGCGAAGATATACTTCAACCACCTCTGGAGGACGGCGAAGCCCCTGAAACTTGGACAATAAACCTATCCATCAACCCCTAAAGACATCCATCACGAGCTATGTTTTGGATAGAGACTCTATCCGAAGGGGATGATGCCTTAAAAATCCTCCCCTTAGAAGGCTGCTGGAATCTCGGAGGCTTCATGAATTAAGGGGTTTCAAAGATTTGGATATGATCTCTGTCCCTAATGCATGGCTTCGAGGAGGAGCTCCATGATCTTCTTTCCCCTCTCACTCAGCCCGAATTCGAGGGTCTTCATGCCCAGGAATCTCAATATGAGGCTTAGGAATCCCCTGCGTTCCCTAACCTCCACGACGCCGAGTTCCCTGATGCATTTATTCAAGGTCTCCTCCAGCTCCCTCTCCTCCGGACTCATTCGCCTTTGGAGCTCCCTTAGGCTCATATATCCCCCCTTCAAATGGAGGGCTCTGAGAATTCTTAGGGTGAGGGAGAGCTCCACTATTCTCTGCGCCTCCGCTCCATCGAGTTGTGTTATGGTTTGTTTTGGCTCCTCGATCAGGAGATTTATCCTCTCCCCTATCCTCTCCCCCAGGGGCGTTAGCCTCCAGGTTAGGTATGTGTATCTCCCCCGATATTCGCTTTTTACGGGTCTGTGTCTCTCCCCCCGCTCTATTAGGCCCGCCCTCAGGAGGCTTTTAAGCCAGGCGTTGATCTCCCTCTTATCCCGCTCTATCCCCCTTCGAGCCAACTCCTCCTGAATCTCAAGGGTTGTGAGGTAGGGGTATCGGCGATTCTCCAGGAAGACCCTGTATATGGCCCTCGCCATCCGGCTCCTCAGCGGTCTTAGATGTGTCTCGAAGAGTCTGTCGAGGAGGTTCATGTTAGATTTCATTAATTTTGCCATGGCTACAATATTCAAAAAATTTCTGAATATTATCTTTACGCCCTGGAGATCTCCTCCCGAATCTGTTAAATCCATATAGAACCCATCTATCCTCGGTGAGATGTTTTGGGGAGGGCTAAGGTCTTTGTGACCAGAAGGCTCTTCGATGAGGCCATCAGCCTCATCGAGGAGCATGCCGATGTGGAGGTATATGACAGCGAGGAGGAGCCTGCACCCTACGACCTGATCCTTGAGAAGGTTCGGGATATCGACGGACTCCTCTGCCTCCTCACAGATAAGATCGACGCCAGGGTCATCGAGGCTGGTGAACGGTTGAAGGTCATAAGCAACTACGCCGTAGGCTATGACAACATAGATGTGGAGGCGGCAACCAAGAGGGGGATCTACGTAACAAACACTCCAGGCGTCTTGACCGAGACAACCGCCGACCTCGCCTGGGCCATCCTCATGGCCATCGCCAGGAGGGTGGTGGAGGCCGATAAGTATGTGAGGGCTGGGCGATGGATTCACGCCTGGGGCCCGAAGATGATGCTTGGCTCCGATGTCCATGGGAAGACCCTCGGCATCGTCGGCCTCGGCAGGATCGGGTCAGCGGTTGCGAGGAGGGCTAAGGGATTCAACATGAGGGTCATCTACTACGATGTCGTCAGGAGGGAGGACTTGGAGGGAAAGATGGGTCTGGAGTATAAGCCCCTGGAGGAGCTCCTCAGAGAGGCGGATTACATAACTCTCCATGTTCCGCTGACCAAGGATACCTACCACCTCATCGGGGAGAGGGAGCTGAATATGATGAAGCCTACCGCCTATCTCATCAACACCTCCAGGGGTGCCGTCGTCGATCAGAGGGCCCTCTATAGGGCTTTGAAGGAGAGGCGGATAGCTGGAGCCGCCTTAGACGTCTTCGAGAAGGAGCCTATCGATCAGGATGATCCGCTGCTGGAGCTGGATAATGTTGTGTTGACGCCTCACATCGGGAGCGCCAGCGTCGAGACGAGGAAGAAGATGGCGATGATGGCGACTGAGAACCTCGTCTCCGTCCTAAGGGGCGTAGAGCCGCCGAACCTTGTGAACCCAGAGGTTAGAAAGATCAGACCCCTAAAGCCCCGTGAATAACGCCATGAAAATCACCATACCATATGGAGAGGAGAAGATCTCCTTCGAGATTCCAAAACGAAACTTAGCCTGGATCATAGATAGGGGAAGCAGAGAATCCTATGGAGACGTCGCAAAGGCCCTTAGAGAGGCCCTGAGGAGGCCCATCGCCTCAAGACCCCTAAGGGAGCTGGCCTACAACGCCAGGGGGGTCGTCATACTCGTCGACGACTACACCAGGCCGACGCCTCAGAGACTGCTATTGCCCCCGATACTCGACGAGTTGAGGGAGGCTGGGGTAAGCGAGGATCAGGTTGAGGTCATAGTCGCCCTGGGAACCCATAGGCCGATGAGGAGGAGCGAGATGGAGGCGAAGTTCGGGGGTGAGGTCTTAGACCGAGTTGAGGTGAGGAACTTCGACTGCCACGATGAGGCTGAACTCATAGACATAGGTAAGACCCCCATGGGCGTGGAGGTGGTCGTCAGCCGAAGCGTCTATGAGGCTGACCTCGTCATCGGAGTTGGAAACATCGTCCCCCACTGCTACGCCGGATGGGCTGGAGGGGGGAAGATCGTCCAGCCGGGGGTCTGCGGCGTAGAGACCATAGAGGAGACTCACATCGCAGCGGGGATGACGAGACCCATCTTCAGAATCCCTGGAGACCCAGATAACAGGGTGAGACGTATGATCGACGAGGTGGCCATGAAGTCTGGGCTGAGACTCATAGTGAACACGGTGCTCAACGAGAGGGATGAGGTCTGCCACCTCGCCGTAGGCCACCCCCTAAAGGCTTTTAGAGAGGGCATCAAGGAGGCTGAGAAGCTCTACTGCCGAGGAATACCTCATAGAGCCGACATCGTGGTGATCTCAGGCCATCCGGCTGACATAGACTACTGGCAGGCCCTGAAGCCCACGGACTACGCCTGCCTCGGCGTAAAGCGAGGGGGAGTCATAATCCTCGTGGCTCCATGCCCAGAGGGGGTCTCACCCGTCCATGGTGAGCTGAGGGATATGGGGTTGCTGACCTACGATGAGGCCCTGGAGGCCTATAGGCGTGGTGAGATCGAGGATGGCGTCGCCGCCGCAGCGTTGATGATACACGCCCAGATCAGGGGGCACGCCAAAATCATATGTGTCTCCCACGGCCTATCCGAGGGGGATAAGGAGGCCCTCGGCTTCGAGCACGCCGACTCGGTGGAGGAGGCCCTGGAGATGGCCCTAAAGGAGATGGGGGAGAAGGCCGAGATCGGCGTCATCAAATGTGGGGATATACTGCCGAGGGTGCAGAGTTGATCTGACAGCCACCGTCAG
>CAZGKJ010000042.1:0-2268 GCA_964525955.1 uncultured Candidatus Bathyarchaeia archaeon | reverse complement strand
CAAATGTGGGGATATACTGCCGAGGGTGCAGAGTTGATCTGACAGCCACCGTCAGGTCATGGAGGAAAAAGTTAGAGGAGACCCTCCTCCAACCTCTTTCTCAGATTCTCTATCATATCCTTGGTCATCTCAGCCAGTCCATAGCTTGGCTCCCAGCCCCAGTCTCTTCTGGCCGCTGAGTCGTCGATAGACCTCGGCCATGTATCTGCGATCTTCTGCCTATAATCAGGCTTGTAAACCACCTTGAAGTCTGGTATATGCTTCCTGATCTCCTCAGCGAGTTCACCGGCTGAGAAGCTCATCGATGCGAGGTTATAGTCAGCACGCCTCGTCAATCTCTCAGCATCAGCCTCCATGAGCTGAATCGCCGCCTTGATGCAGTCAGGCATATAGATCATCGGCAGAACCGTATCCTCCCTCACGAAGCAGGTGTAAGGCTCACCCTTAACGGCTGCGTAGAACATCTCCACGGCATAATCGGTTGTTCCACCCCCTGGAGGGGTCTTATAGCTGATGACCCCTGGATACCTGACTCCTCGGACATCGACGCCGAAGCGGTTGTGATAGTAGTCGCAGAGGAGCTCCCCAGCCAGCTTCGTTATGCCATAGATGGTCCTAGGCCTCATAACCGTCAGCTGGGGTGTCCTATCCCTCGGGGTTTCAGGGCTGAAGACGGCGATGGAGCTTGGGTAAAACACCCTTAGCTCCAGCTCACGGGCCAGCTCCAATACGTTGTAGAGACCACTCATGTTGACGTGCCAGGCTAGCTGGGGCTTCTGTTCACCCTTAGCTGAGAGGATGGCCGCCAGGTGGAAGATGGAGTCGATGTCATACTCCTCAACTATCTCCCTAAGCCTCTTGGCATCCGTTACGTCGAGGTGTTCGCATGGGCCTGAGGATAGGAGATCCTCCCCAGGCTTCTTAATATGAAAGGTGGCGACTACATTCTCCCCGCCGTATAGCTCCCTCAGCCTCGGAGTCAGCTCAGAGCCTATCTGCCCTGCTGCTCCTGTGACCAATATCCTCCTCATCCTCCTACCCAAATCCACTCCCAAGAATTAGAAATCTGATCGAGTTGATAATTCTTTCATCGAAAATCGTTAATTCTCCTATTACCCGATATAGTTGGGATGAGCGTCAAGAGGCATCCTACGAAGTTTCTAAGGGAGGAGTACCTCGCACTGGTGGAGCAGAGCCTGGATTGGAGGCTCAAGACGGTTGAGGGGCCGAGTAAGCCGGTAACGGTGGTCGACGGTAGGGAGGTTCTGCTGCTCTGCTCGAACAACTACCTCGGCCTTGCGACGCATCCAAAGCTCATAGAGGCAGCAGTGGAGGCGGCGAAGGAGTATGGCGTAGGCTCCGGAGCGGTGAGAGCGATCTCGGGGACGATGAGCCTACACATGGAGCTGGAGCGCAGATTGGCGAGGTGGAAGAGGGCTGAGGCCGCGCTGACATACCCCACCGGCTTCATGGTGAACTCGGGGCTGATACCTCAGCTCGTCGATAAGGGAGACCTAATCGTCAGCGAGGAGCTCAACCATGGAAGCATCATCGACGGCTGCCGACTCAGCAGGGCTGACAGGGTCGTCTATAGGCATACGAATATGGAGCATCTCGCCCAGGTTCTCGATGAGGCTGAGAGGCATAAGCCGCCGTATAGGAGGATACTCATCATCACCGATGGGGTCTTCTCCATGGACGGAGACATCGCCCCCGTAGATGAGATAGTTAAGCTCGCCGAGGAGCATGGGGCGATGGTCTACGTCGACGACGCCCACGGCGAGGGAGTTCTCGGCGAGGGTGGTAGAGGTATAGTCTCCCACTTCCACCTCAACCACGACCAGGTTCACGTCGATATGGGAACCTTCAGCAAGGCCTACGGCACCGTTGGAGGACACATCTGCGGCTCCGAAGACCTAATAAGGTTTGCGTGGAACAAGAGCAGAACATGGCTCCTCAGCTCATCTCTCCCCCCGCCGGTGGTTGCGGCCACCATCGCCGCCATCGACGTATTGGAGACAGAGCCATGGCATGTGAGAAACCTATGGAAGAACACCAACTACTTCAGGAAGGCCGTCCAAGACCTCGGCTTCAACACCGGTAGATCTCAGACGCCGATAATACCCATCATCGTCGGCGAGAGCAGCAAGGCGAAGAAGCTAAGCGAGAAGCTATATGAGAGAGGCATCTATGTGACGCCAATCGTCTACCCCATGGTGGCCCGAGACCAGGCCCGTATACGAATACAGATGCACGCCCAGCTAACCC
>CAZGKJ010000041.1:0-8773 GCA_964525955.1 uncultured Candidatus Bathyarchaeia archaeon | reverse complement strand
CTATGAGGCGGTGAAGCGTCCTAAAGAGAGCTATGGCCTCATCCTCAGGGAGCTCCTCCAGACGCTGAGCATGAACCTTCGGTATTATCAGCGTATGCCCTGGGGCGCAGGGGTTGATGTCGAGGAAGGCAAGCGTATGCTCATCCTCATAGACTATGTGAGCCGGAGCCTCCCGACGTATGATGCGGCAGAAGATGCATCCTCCAGGCATCTCCGTCTAAGTAGATATCTGGGAGGTCTTTAGAACCTTTACGGATGGCGATTAGAAAATTTTATAAAATGTTATGAAATGTTAAGTCCAGGTGGGTATATGAGCGGGCCACAGAACCTCCCGAATTGGAAGCTCATAGAGATGGCGGCCAGGGACTTGGCCGCTCGAAGCCCAGATGGAACTTTCACCCGTAAACAGCTCATAGATTACATCAATAATGTCCTATTGAAGGGCTATCCCCCGAGGAAGGTGGATAGCCTGAATCCCATGATTCAGGCTGTGACTGCCAACGCCCCTGGAGGGGCCCCTGGAGGAATAGGTAAGAACATCCTATATCGGGTTGGGAGGGGGAGATACAGGCTTTTTGATCCAAAGACGGAAAGGGCTATACCCGAGAAGGCGGGGGTCGGAGGGGGTGAGGGGGGGAGAGGTCTGGAGGGATATGAGAGGCCTACGCCACCCCATTATTTGCGGGGGGTTGGGCTTGGAGATGTCTATCCCTCCACCATCGACTCAGAGGGGCGTCTCCTAATCCCCCTCGAGCTTGCAGATAGATTGGGTCTCAACCCTGATACGAGAGTTGTATGCTACTCCTTCGGGGGGCGTCTCCTAGTTGAGCCGGTGCCGGATTTGAGGGAGCTTCTTGAGGAGCCTAGAGTCAGGATCAGTCTAGAGGAATTCCTATCGGATAGGAGGGAGCTATCTAAGAGGGTTGAGAGTTGAGGATATGCGTCGACACCACCTATATCCTCCCATTTATGGGGGTGGAGATAGAGAGGCTCCCCCCAGACATCCTAACCAGACTAATCGATGGGGGATATGAGGTTCTCATAAATGAGATCACCCTCTTTGAGGGGTATGCGAAGGCCTCTAAGCTGTCGGCGAGGGGCTTATTGAAGCCGGAGCGGATACATCGAGGCCTCATCGGAATCCTACACAACCCTTCCCTAAAGAGGATCGATCTCAGCCATCCCGAGACCCTCAGGTTCGCAGCCATATTGAGGAGATACATCGACGGCTTCATAGACTGCATCCTCCTCTCCACAGCAACCCTATGGGCCGATATACTGCTAACCGAGGATCGAATCCTCCTCAAACCACCCCCCGAGGTAGAGGGCAGGATAAGGGCGATAAATCCAACGCTGAGGATCAGAAACTATCAGTCACTCCAAAAAGAATCTATCTAATTGGTTCCTAGCCCTCTCCCTCCGCCGTTGGAAGTCTTTTAGGAAGCGTTTAACCCTCTCAGCAAGCTCAGCCTTACATTCCCCGCAGAGGAGCTCCCCTGATCTACAGCGGTGCTCCAATTCCCTCAGCCTTTTGTCATCCTCCTCGAAGAGGTAGTAATAGTATGCGTAGACTGTGCATATTGATGGGTCTCCCCCGAGTCGGCGCTGCTCCTCGGCTGTGGCTCTGCCCCCCGTGTAGGCGTCCATAATCTTCTTCGCCGCCATCTCTGGGGGGTCGGTGGTGAAGATAGCTGTCTCGGGCATGGAGGCGGACATCTTTCCGCCCCTGCCGAGGCCTGGTAGGAATTTCGCATGTATCTGAGCTGGCTTGTAGAAGCCGAGTTTCTCGGCGATGTCCCTAGTCATCCTCCAGTAGGGGTCCTGGTCTATGGCTGCGGGTATCAGCACGGCGACGTTTCGATCCTCGATGACGGATTGTATGAAGCATGGAACAGCCTGCAGAGCTGGGAACCAGATGATGCCGATGTTGTCGCTGTCTGTGAAGCCGAAGATGGCTTTAACCGTCGAGTAGGTGACGTGCTTAGCCACCTGAAGAGCCAACCTATACAGCCTATGGATATGATTGACGTTTGAGATTATATGCGTCTTCTCGGGGTCGAAGCCTATTGCTATGAGGTCTAATGCGTTCTCATAGGTGTAGCCGATGGTGTCTTCGAGGGTCAGCTCGGGGTGTACGAGGAACTTCTCATCATCGGTCATCTGGAAGTATAGATGGGCGTCGAAGACGTCCTGGAGATGCTTTGTGAAGAACCAGGGTAGTAGATGCCCGAGATGGCAGGGTCCAGAGGGGCCTCGACCGGTGTAGAGGCCAACAGGCTGTCCGTCTTCATACATGTCGAGCCACCAGTCGAAGTCCCTATGGGAGAAGAAGATGCCCCTCCTAAGCTGTAGATGTAGCTGGCCGGCGATCCTCTCCATCCTCCTTAGGAGCTCCTCCGTTATCGGCTTAGTTCCGAACTGCTCCATGAGGCGTTCATAGTTTATCTCCCCCGAAACCTTCCAAGGGGTGACGATCATCTCCTCCCCACTCATCCAACTTCACCTCGTAGAATCCCTTTTGGTCTCTGGGCTGGGGATGCCGGTGGAATCCTCAAGGCCTAAATCCAGTCCGGATGATACACCCCCAGAGCCCAGCCTTCTGATAGGTTCAGCACTCTAATTAAAATTGCGTCTCAAGTATGCTGATCTTAAGCTGCTTAACCCTCTGAGCCATCAATCTCCGATAGAGCTCCCTGATTCGGGCCACATCGCCTCGGACGGCGATGATCTCGAGGCAGTTCCTCTCATCGAGATGGACATGCGTCGTGGAGCTGATCACATCCCTAAAATCATGCTGTATATCCGTCACCTCCTCCTCCACGCCCCTTATCTTATGGTCGTAGAGCAGCGTTATGGCTCCAGCCACTGATCCCTCAGCCGTCTCCCATCGATGCTCCGTTAGGAAGTCCCGCATAGCAACCTGAACCGCCTTAGACCTCGTCAAACCCAACCGCTCTACCACCCTATCGAACTCCTCCAGCATCTTCGGAGGAAGCGATATGCTCACCCTCGAAACCCCACCCATCTGGATCACCGATATATAGTTGGGGAAAGAGGATTTTAAGATTCGGATGAGGTTTTCTGAACCCTCAAATCATGAAATAAAACTGTTTGGTAAACCTTATAAGGTTTACCTATATATTTAAACCTATGAACTACGTCACCGTGTCAGCTAAGATTCCGAAGAGATTGAAGGAATTGATGGATAAATATGGAATTAAGGCTGGCCCCATTTTTAGGAGGGCTATTGAGGAGGAGGTTAGGAGATGTATGTTGAATGAGATAGAGGAGAGGGCTAAGAGGCTGAGTGGGAGGCTTCATCACATCTCCGATGATGAGATCGCTGAGATCATACGTGAGGATAGGGGGAGTAGATGATGTATCTATTCGACGCAAGCTCGATCGTGAATCTAATTAAACGGGGGGTGGTTAAGCCATTTGCGGATGGAGCCACGCTTGATCTGGCGCTTTATGAATCTATGAATGCGATATGGAAGGAGTATAAATTGCTGAATAAATTGGATGAGGAAACCGCATTAGAGTTCATAGGGGTTATAGGTGATGTTTTCGAGGCAATTAAGGTGCTCTCCATAAGTGGGTTTGAAGCTGAGATTTTCAAGCTGTCATCTAAGGAGGGGATTTCAATATATAATGCATCCTACATATACTCAGCGATGAGAAATAGGCTCACATTAGTGACTGATGATGGGGTGCTTAGGGATAAGGCCTCAAGGTATCTGAGGGCCATCAGCAGCCGTGAATTCGTCGAGTCCCTCAAATCTCCTTAGCCATGAGGAGCTTGTCTATGTAGCGTCCATCCTTATAGATGCCCCTCTCAACTCGGCCTACAACCCTGTATCCCAGCTTCTCGTAGACGTGGATGGCCCTGCTGTTGGTGGAGAAGACGGCGAGGGTTATCATCCTCAGCCCCCTCTCCCTGGCCAGCTCCTCAGCCATCCTCATCAACTCTGTTCCTATACCCCTATCCCTATAGCTCCTCTTCACCGCTATGCCCAACACCCCCGTGTGGCTTTCGTAGCATCTCCCTATCCGTATCTCGACGTGGCCTATAACATGGCCCTCAACCTCCGCCACCACCGATATCCTCTCCCCCTTCTCCACCGATGCCAGGAGGTTTGCAAGCCACTCCGCCTCCTCCTCCCTCGTGTAGGGTTGGCAGATGTTGATGTCAGCCCCCTCCTCAACGAGGGAGTTTATGAAATCCAGCATGTCGTCGAGGTCGCTCCACCTTGGGGTTCTGAGGATGACCTCCCTCCCATCCCTAGCCTTGAAGCGTCTAAGCTCCATCCCGCCTCCCCTACCCTCCAAATCCTTAAACAGCTTTCGCCTCCACGCCTCGGAGATTAGTATTAAAAATGTTTCATTTGGTAATATTCCGTGATGAAGTGGAGGTCTCCAAGGGCTGAGATAGAGCATCTAATAGAGGCTGGAGACCTTGAGGGGCTTCTCAGGAGGGCTGGTGAGCTCCACGGCCACTACTGCCCATATCTAGCCTACGGGGTTGTCGCCGGATATACCGCTGTGAGGATGCTTGGGGTTAGAAGTGTTGGAATGGAGGAGGTTTTAGCGATAGTTGAGACGAATAACTGCTTCAGCGACGGCATCCAGGCCGTAACAGGATGCACATTTGGAAACAACGCCCTCATATACCTCGACCTCGGGAAGACCGTCTTCACCCTCGCCAGGAGGAGTGGTGAGGCTGTCAGGCTGGCCCTGAACCCAGAGTTCGAGGAGTCCCGTAGAGCTGAGAGACCTGAGCTTAGAGAGCTATGGAGGAGAATCGTAGCTGAGAGGGAGGGGGTGTCGAATGAGGAGAGGGCTAGATTCATGGAGTTGATGGAGGAGGAGGCCTTCGATCTGCTTCATAGACCCGCCTCGGAGATGTTCATCATCAGGAGAATGCACATCGAGGCGCCGGATTATGCCCCAATCTACGCATCGGTGAGATGCCATCGATGTGGGGAGCTTGTGATGGAGAGTCGGGTAGGTTTGAGGGATGGGAAGCCCTACTGCCTAAGCTGTCTAGGAGCTCAGCACCCAATCCTCGATGGTAGGGGGATATACATAGGCGTATGGAGGCCGGAGTAACTATATAATTTCCATAATCTCTATATAAAAATGCGATAAAATATTTAAGCCACTATATATTTCCCTCAATCGATGAGGAAATCCGTGATCGCTATAGTTGGAGCGGTCATAGTTCTGGGAGTCCTCCTAGGTTCTTGCTACAGATTTCTATGGGGTGAGAGGGGTGGCAAACTTGTAATCATGGGCTCGACGACTGTTCTACCCATCGTGGAGCACTGCGCCAGGGTCTACATGGAGGAGAATCCACGGGTCGAGGTGAGGGTCTCAGGGAGTGGAAGTGGAGTCGGATATGCAAACCTCATCGATGGAGTATGCGACATCGCCATGGCCTCAAGGCCTCCAAAGGAGGAGGAGCTCAAGAGGGCTGAGGAGAGGGGTGTGGAGCTGACGCTTCATGAGATCGCCCTCGACGCCGTCGCCGTCGTCGTCCACCCAAGCGTCGTGGAGCCCCTCGGCGGGGAGCCTTTGAAGCTGACCCTGGAGATGGTTGGCCGAATCTTCTCAGGGGAGCTCAGATACTGGGATGAGGTTGATGGACGGCTACCCCACATGGAGATCGTCGTCTTCACTAGGGAGCCAGGCTCCGGAACCCGTGAGACCTTCGAGGAGGCCTGCCTTAAGCCCTTCGGACTTGAGGTGAGGGCTGACGCAAGCGTCCAGCATGGAAATCCTGCGATGAGAGATGCCGTTGCGAAGACCCCATACTCGATAGGCTATATAGGGATGGGGTTCATCACCTCCGATGTCGTCCCCCTCCCACTCGCCGAGGCTGAGGGTAAACCCCACTATGAGCCGACGGAGGAGAATGTGAGGGGTGGAGTCTACCCGATCATGAGATATCTATATCTCGTGACCGATGGGGAGCCGGAGCCTGGAAGCCTCATCGAGGATTTCATAGATTTCATCCTCAGCCCTAAGGGGCAGGAGATCGTCGAGGAGGAGGGCTTCATCAGCCTGGGGTAGCCGCCATGCCCAGCCCCAGCTTTTTCCAACGCCTCTTGAAGGTGAAGGAGGGAGGTGAAGCCCTGACGCTTGTCTCAGCCCTCACCTCAATCCTGATCTTCGCCTCGATCCTAGTCTTCACAATCCATGAGGGGTCTTGGATGCTCCTGAGGCCTCAATACCTCCTTGGGGCGAGGTGGCAGCCAGAATACAACCGCTATGGGCTTCTCCCCCTCCTCTACGGCTCCCTCATAGTGACCGCTGGAGCCCTCGCCATCTCGACCCCCATCGGAGTCGCCTCGGCCATCTTCATATCGGAGGTGGCGCCTCGATGGATCGGGGAGGTGATGGAGGCTGCTGTTGAAACCCTCGCCGCCATCCCCTCCATCATCTATGGTTTCATCGCATACTTCCTCCTCGCCCCCTGGATCGCAGCGGTCTTCCATCTCCCCCTCGGCAGGACAGCCCTAACCGCCTCCCTCACCCTCTCGATAATGACTCTGCCGACGATCATAAGCATCTCAAGCGAGGCGATCTCATCCGTTCCCATGGCCTATAGGGAGGCCTCCCTGGCCTTGGGGGCTGATCGATGGCAGACCCTCTGGAGAGTTGTCCTACCGGCTGCGAGACTTGGGATATTCGCCTCGATCCTCCTCGCCTTCGGCAGGGCTATAGGGGAGACTATAGCCGTCCTGATGGCCTCGGGATGCGTCGCCGCAATACCGAATCCACCTTGGAACCTCCTATCGCCGGTCTATCCCATGACGGCTGCCATCGCCATCGGGATGGGGGAGGCGGAGTTCAGAGGCCTCCACTACCATGCCCTCTACACCCTAGCCCTCATTCTCCTATGCATCTCAGCCCTCGTCAACAATACCGCTAGGCTCCTCATCAGGAAGGTTCCAAGGGGGGAGGTGAGGATTTGAGGAAAATTGAGCGGCTCACACCTTACGTCACATCGGCTTTGTCCCTCATACCCCTGGCGGCCATCATAGCCCTCACATCACTCATCACCTATCATGGCCTCAGAGGTCTGAGCTGGAGGTTCATCTCTAGCAGCATCCTGAGGGGAGGGGTCTATGAAGCTGTCATCGGAACTCTCCTCCTATTCTCGGGTGCGACAGCCATCGCTGCACCACTCGGAGTTCTGGCCGCCGTATACCTCGTCGAATATGCCCCGAGGAGTTGGCTCACGGAGCTGGTGGAGAGGGCTGTGGAGAACCTCGCTGGGGTTCCATCCATCCTCTACGGCCTCTTCGGCTTCACCCTCTTCTCAAAGCTCCTCGGCTTCGGCATCTCCCTCCTATCCGGATGGCTCACCCTCGCCTGTATGATGCTCCCCATAATCGTGAGGAGCAGCCAGGAGGCCCTGAGGATGGTTCCAAAGTCCATCAGGGAGGCCTCCCTCGCCCTCGGAGCATCGAAGTGGACTACGATAACGAGATGCATCCTCCCCGCCGCCGCCCCTGGAGTAGCCACTGGAGTCATCCTCGGAGTCTGCAGGGTAGCCGGTGAGACTGCGGCCATCCTCCTCACCTCCTGCTTCTACACCATGAGGGGTCTTCCAAGGTCTCCCCTTGATCCAGTGCTCTCGCTCACCTACTACCTCTACATCCTCATCGTCGCCAAGGCGGGTGACACTCCCCTAGAGGTAATCTTCGCCCTCTCCCTCCTTCTCTTCCTCCTGGTTGTAGCCCTGAACTCGACAGCCCTCATCCTGAGGTTTAGGTATAGGGGTGTGAAGAGGTGGTGAGGATCAAGATTCAAACAAACTCCCTAAACGTCTGGTATGGCGACAGCCACGTCCTACAGGATGTGAAGCTGGCGATACCGGAGGGGCGTATCACAGCCATAATAGGGCCGTCGGGGTGTGGGAAGACGACTCTATTGAAGTCCCTCAACAGGATGGTGGAGCTCATCGAGGGGGCGAGGGTTAAGGGGAGGGTTCTCCTCGACGGCAGAGACATCTATGACAGTGACATGGATCCAGCGGAGCTTAGACGCCGTGTGGGGATGGTTTTCCAAAAGCCCAATCCCCTACCCATGTCGATCTACGATAACGTCGCCTACGGCCTTAGGGTTAGAGGCATAGATGATAGAGCCATCCTAGATGAGGCCGTTGAGGAGGCCCTTGAGAGGGCTGGCCTATGGAGCGAGGTTAGGGAGAGACTCAGAGACTCAGCCTTCAATCTATCTATAGGTCAGCAGCAGAGGCTCTGCATAGCGAGGGCTCTGGCCGTAGGCCCAGATGTCCTCCTACTCGACGAGCCATGCTCATCCCTAGACCCCATATCAACCAGCAGGATTGAGAGCCTGTTAACCAGACTTAAGAATGATCTCACACTGGTGATAGTCACCCACAATCTTCAGCAGGCTAGGAGGATCGCAGATTACACAGCCTTCCTCTACATGGGTCGATTGGTGGAGATGGCTCCGACGGAGGAGATCTTCGAGAATCCTAGGGAGGAGCTGACCAGAAACTACATCGAGGGGAGATTCGGCTGAGACTGTCCATCAGCGATTTAAAGCTCTATAGCCTTTTATGGCTCTATTTAGCTCTTTATATCGATGGAGGAGATAAGGAGAATACAGCTGACTGGGGGTTCAACCTACATAGTTTCCCTCCCGAAGCGCTGGGTGGAGGCTCTAGGCCTCGATAAGGGGAGTAGGGTTCTCATCTATAGGGATGGGAAAAACCTCTGCATCCAGCCCCTCAGCGAGG
>CAZGKJ010000040.1:0-10294 GCA_964525955.1 uncultured Candidatus Bathyarchaeia archaeon | reverse complement strand
CCCATGGCTGAGAAGGCCTGGAGGAGGGGAGCGGAGAGGAAGTTGATGAACATCATGGGCTTCATCGAATACTTCAGGTGGATCTGGGGAGGGGCTGACAAATTTTAAATCTATGCTATTCCTCCCTCCTCTAGGTGCGGCTGGTGTCCGGTGATCATAAAATCTAAGGCTTCTCCAACTGCCGGACACTCAACAGCCTTAATCAACCTTGTCTTGGAGGTGTCTTGGATTTGTATGAACCAGTAGACCCTATGGTGGAGCTTCCAAAGCTGGAGCATGAAGTCCTCGACTTCTGGAGGCGTATCAGGGCCTTTGAGAAGAGGCGTAAACTCAACGAGGGTAAGCCCCCATGGAGCTTCATAGACGGCCCAATAACGGCCAACAACCCCATGGGTGTTCACCACGCCTGGGGGCGAACCTACAAGGATCTATGGCAACGCTACAAGGCGATGAGGGGATATGAGATCAGGTATCAGAACGGCTTCGACTGCCAGGGCCTATGGGTTGAGGTTGAGGTCGAGAAGGAGCTCGGCTTCAAATCTAAGCGGGACATAGAGGCCTACGGGATAGCGGAGTTCGTTAAGCGCTGCAAACAGAGGGTTCTACGCTATGCGGCGAAGCAGACGGAGCAGTCGATTAGACTTGGGATGTGGATGGATTGGGACGATCCAGATGAGTTGAGGAAGTTGGCCGACGCATTGGAGGAGCCGATGAAGGAGACGGTCTTCAAAAGCGCCAGAGGCCCTGTGAGGGGAACGGGTGAGGAGATCGTCGGCAGATTGGGGTCTCCGGAGATGGGGGGCAGCTACTTCACCATGTCCGATGAGAACAACTACTGCATCTGGATGCTGTTGAAGAAGTGCCATGAGCGGGGCTGGATATATAAGGGCGAGGATGTGATGCCCTGGTGCCCAAGATGTGGGACAGCCCTCAGCGAGCATGAGATCGTCACCGAGGGCTATAAGGAGCTGACCCACCTAAGCCTATACGTCGAGTTCCCCCTCCGAAACCGTGAGGGGAGCCTCCTCATATGGACGACAACCCCCTGGACGCTGACATCCAACGTCGCTGTTGCTGTCCACCCAGACCTCACCTACGTTAAGGTTAGATTAAACGATAAGGTCTACTACGTCGCCAAGGGGGCGCTGCAACGGGTCTTTCCAAAAGGCGGATACGAGGTTCTGGAGGAGTTGAAGGGAAGCGACATGGAGGGCTGGAGCTATGAAGGCCCCTACGACCACCTCGAAGCCCCGAGGAAGGCTGGAGCTCCGGAGGCTCATAGGGTGATCCTATGGAAGGAGGTCGTCGAGACCGAGGGGACAGGCCTGGTTCACATCGCCCCTGGATGCGGCCGTGAGGACCTGCAGCTGGGGAGGGAGTATGGATTACCCATCATCGCCCCCCTCGATGAGATGGGAGTCTTCCTCAAAGGCTTCGGATGGCTCTCGGGTATGCATGTCTACGACACGGCTGAGCCGATAGCTGAGGATTTGAAGAGGCGGGGCCTCCTCCTCCGATCGGAGTGGTATAGGCATAGGTATCCTGTCTGCTGGAGATGTGGAAGCGAGCTGGTCTTCAGACTCGTGGAGGAGTGGTTCATAAGGATGGGTGAGAAGCTCAACAAGCCCTTCGAGGAGTTGACGCCTGAGGAGAAGGAGCGGAATCTGCGCTATCAGATAATGGAGTCAGCGATGCAGGTTAGATGGATACCCGAGTTCGGCCTCGCCAGGGAGCTGGACTGGCTGAGGAACATGGAGGACTGGATGATATCGAAGAAGCGATACTGGGGGCTGGCTCTACCCATCTGGGAGTGCCCCAAATGTGGATGGTTCACAGTCATAGGGAGCAAGGAGGAGCTCAGGGAGAAGGCAGTTGAGGGTTGGGAGGTCTTCGAGGGGCACAGCCCCCATAGGCCCTACATCGACGCCGTAAAGATAAGGTGTGAACGCTGCGGAGCCCTCGCCAGCAGGATACCGGACGTGGGGAACCCATGGCTCGACGCAGGCATCGTCGCCTTCTCAACACTTCAATATAGGCATAACAAGGAGTATTGGCGTCGATGGTTCCCAGCCGACTTCATCACCGAGTGCTTCATCGGACAATTCAGAAACTGGTTCTACGCTATGCTGGCCATGAGCACCATTCTGGAGAGGACCACGCCCTTCAAGGTTTGCCTCGGCCATGGCCTAGTCCTCGACGAGCAGGGGCGGGAGATGCATAAGAGCTGGGGGAACGTCATCTGGTTCGACGACGCCGTCGAAACGATGGGAGCAGACGTGATGAGATGGATATATTGCAGAACTAAGCCTGAGGACGACGTCCGCTTCGGCTATGGCATAGCTGAGGAGGTGAGGAGGAGATTCTTCATACCTCTGCTGAATCTCCACAACTTCTTCTCCATCTACGCAAACCTCGACAAATGGACTCCAGATCAGAGGGCTGAGAGGCTGACACTCCTCGACAGATGGATACTGTCGAGGCTGAATAGATTGGTGAAGGTTGTCACCGAGGCCCTCGACGACTATGACGCCTACACGGCGACGAGGGAGATCGAGGGCTTCGTAGATGAGTTGTCGAGGTGGTATGTGCGTAGAAGCCGTAGGAGATTCTGGAAGAGCGAGGCGGATGAGGATAAGAGGGCCGCCTACTCGACGCTCTACACCTGCCTCAAGACCCTTCTACTGCTCCTCGCCCCCTTCACACCCTTCATCACCGAGGCCCTCTACCAGCGGCTCGTCCGTAGAGCTGAGCCGGATGCCCCTGAGAGCATCCACCTAAACGACTGGCCTGAGATAAGGGAGGAGCTCATCGACGAGGAGCTGATGGCCGACATGGAGGTGGCGATGAGGGTGAGCAGCCTCGGCAGGGCGGCGAGGAGCAGCGGTGGAATAAAGCTTAGGCAGCCCCTCCAGGAGGCCGTCGTGGTGGCCGACGCAGAAACCCTAAGGCATCTGAAGCCGCTCGCAGACCTCGTAAGGAATGAGCTGAACGTTAAGAGGCTGACCCTAACGGAGGATCGTAGAAGCCTCCTAAGGCTGAGGGCCAAGCCAATACCCAGAATCCTCGGGAGGAAGCATGGAGCCCTATATCCAAAGGTTGCGGAGGCCGTTGAGAACCTAAGCGAGGCGGATGTGGAGAGGCTTCATAGGGGTGAGACCATAGCCATGGAGGTGGAGGGCAAAGCCATAGAGCTGAGACCGGAGGAGGTGGAGACCCTGGAGGAGCCGAGGGAGGGCTACGTCCTCGCCGAGGAGCCCGGCCTCATCGTAGGCGTCTACACAGTGCTGACGGAGGAGCTCCGATATGAGGGACTCGCCAGGGACATCGTCAGGCGTATACAGGCCCTGAGGAAGGAGGCCGACTTCGAGATCGACGACCGCATCGAGACCTACTATCGGGGAGACCCAGAGCTGGAGAGGGCCTTCGAGGTGGAGGCCGAATATATAGCCGCCGAAACCCTCTCGGTGGCGCTGCACAACTCGGAGCCGCCGGAGAACGCCCACGTTAAGGAGTATGAGATCGACGGTAGACATCTCAAGCTGGGATTGGTGAGGGTAGGCAAATAGCGGCACCTAAGAACCAAAAATATCTCCTTAAAGACCCAGGGCCTCGAGGAATCTCTCCAGGGCTTTTAGATAGCGCAATCCGAGGGGTGTGATCGCATACTTCATGATCCTTCTACTCCCATATCGGGTTGGAATCTCCCTGAGAAGGCCCCTCCTGGCGAGGGCCTGGGTCGGCCCCCTCGTCTGCTGATCCTGGAGGGTTATCCTCCCCTCCGTCAATCGACTGATTTCACGAGCTATCTCGGGAATGGATAAAGGGTTTGAATTTGATTTTAGAGCGGATAATATGAAGAATGAATGTGCAACGCAGATATTCCCTATTTTCCTCTTAATATCCAATGGATCATACTTCACTCTATTCATGCATATGTTAGGATATATCAGCTTTATATATCTTTTCGATATCTTATTTGATGAGAATTTTTCGTAAAGATTTTTAATTTAAATTGGGTTCATCGACTCGTGGAGAAGTTCAGCGTAGATAGGTTCCTCTTCTCCCCGGGTAGGAGGCTGATAGGCTACGTTGTGAGGGGTGTCTCTAAGCGTGGTGTCCTCGCCTCGGTGGCCAGCTTCTTCTCGGATAGGAGGCTCGACATCACCTATTGCTCCACCAGGGCTGCGAGTGAGGGGGAGGAAGGGAGAATCCTCCTCTTCATAGACTTCACCGATTCCCCCCTCGACCCCTATATGGTGGCGGATGAGCTTGGTAAGCTGGATGTCATTGGGAATGTTGAGGTTATCGAGCCTAAGATTAGGGGCTTCATAGCGGATACATCCTTCCCTCTCATCATAGGTGGGGCGAGGGCGGTTCTCCTCAATGAGTCTGCCCTCAAGGGATTGCTGCTGAAGTTTAGGGAGCGCCTCGGAACGGGTGGGGAGGCGATGCTATACCACATCGGACTCGACGTGGGGAAGGAGAGGTGGAGGTATATACTACGTATGGCGGAGGAGATTGGGGCTGAACGATTCGTGGATAAGGTCTCCATAGCGGCTGAGGTCTTCAGATCCATGGGCTACGGCATCATGCGGATTAGGGAGCTAAGGGAGAAGCTCCCCCACGCCGTCCTGGAGGTCTGGAACTGCATAGAGTGTCAATTGGGGAGGCCTGCGAAGAGGCCCTTCAGCCAGTTCATTAGGGGGCTACTGGCTGGCATCGCCTCTGTCATCTACGATGTCGATATGTATGCCCTCGAGACGATGTGTATAGCGGTTGGAGACCCCCACTGCCTCTTCGAGATAACGCCCCAGAAGTAGCCTCGGCAACCATCTTTCAGGCCTCTCAGCCTCATGCTTAGTTAGCCTTTTCTAAGAGGTTGATTGAATGCTCTCCGTGTCCCCCTTAGAGGCCCTGATAGCTGGGTTGCTCCAGGGGTTTCTCGAGTGGCTTCCAATCTCAAGTGAGGGGGTCACCACACTCACCCTCATCACCCTCGGCCATGGAGGTATGGCTGCCATAAATCTCTCCATCACGCTTCACATATCCACATCCATCGCAGCCCTAATATACTTCCACAAACCCCTAATCGAGGACATTAGAGGCGAGCGGCGGATTCTATGGCTCCTCATCATAGTCACCTCCACAACCATCCTCACGGCTCTCCCCCTCTACAGGGCTTTGAGCCTCCTCTCCGCCCTCGGAGCTCCGCTTCAGCTACTCATCGGTTTAGCCCTCATCTCAACTGGTCTATTGATGAGGGTCTCTGGGCGTAGGGGGAAGAGGAGGAGGCTTGATCTCTGGGAGTCTCTGGCTCTGGGGGTGGTTCAGGGATTCGCCGTCATACCTGGAGTCTCGAGGTCTGGGATAACCCTCACCTATCTACTGCTCAGGGGCCTGGAGGCCTCGGAGGCCTTCAGCCTCGCCTATATGCTCGGCATCCCATTAGGCCTCTTGGCGCCGATGGGTCTCGCAGTCCTTGGCTCCACGCCTCCCCTCACTTTTCCTCTTCTCATAGCCCTTCTATCAACCCTCGCCGTCGCCCTCCCCTCCATGGAGCTCCTCCTTAGAGCTGCTGGGAGTAGAAGGCTCTGGCTCCTCTGCCTAACCCTTGGAATCCTGACGATTATATGCACAGCCCTCGAGGGGTGGTGGATTTGAGGGTTCTCCTCATAGAGCCTCCGAAGGAGTTGGTTCCTAATGGGTGAGCATCTCCCTCCACCTCTGGCGCTCCTCCAGCTCGCAGCATATCTGGAGGCTTACAGCCCCGAGGTGGAGGTTGAGGTTCTCGACTGCAGGGCTATGGGCCTCGACTGGAGGGGTTTGGAGCGCCGCCTTGAGACCCTTCAGCCGGATGTGGTGGCCGTCAGCGGGAGCTGCACCAAAGATGCCTACATCGTCTCCTGGACTCTGAAACTCGCTAAGGAGGTTGATCCAAACATCTACACCATAACGGGGGGTCAGCGCTACTCCGCCCTCGCCGAGGAGATCATGGCGGAGAATCCCCACATCGACTTCAACATCAGAGGTGAGGGGGAGAGAACCCTGAAGGAGCTCCTGGATCATCTCCTGATGGATAAGCCGCCTATAGGTGTTAGGGGATTAACCTTCAGACATAACGGCCAAGTCGTCTCAACGCCTCCTAGAGCCTTGATGGAGAACCTAAATGAGCTGCCGATGCCAGCCTACCACCTCGTCGAGGAACGTATAGGCTGCTACCACTTCGAGATGATGGCCCCTGGAAGGCGCTACTCCATAGTTGAGAGGAGCAGGGGCTGCAATTATAGCTGCAGATTCTGCACCCAAAGCCCCTTCTGGGGTCATAGGTGGAGGGGTAAATCCCCTGAGAGGTTGGCGGATGAATTTGAGATGCTATATGAGAACTATGGCGTGGAGCTCATCTGGCTAGCTGATGACAACTTCCCCCTCGACGAGAGGGCTGAGAGATTCTGCAGAGAGCTCATCGATAGGGGACTCGGTGAGGAGGTTTCATGGTTCGTCCAGGCGAGGGCTGATGCAGTCGCCGAGAGGGGGAGGCTTCTCCCCCTGATGAGGAGGGCTGGCTGCCTATGGATGCTCATCGGCGTCGAGAGCCACAGCCCAGAGAGGTTGAGACGTTATGGTAAGGCCCTTAAGCCCGAGGCCTCCATGGAGGCCATTAGGCTTCTTAAGGGGCATGGCATCTTCGCCCAGGCAACCCTCATCATCGGGGATAGGGGCGACGACCATGAATCCATAGAGGCCCTGAGAGGCTTCGTCGACGATTTAGATCCAGATCTGGCCACCTTCTTCATCCTCACCCCCTTCCCAGGGACGAGGCTCTTCAATGAAGCCTCCTCAAAGGGGTGGATCGAGGATTGGAATTGGGAGCATTACGATATGATTCACGCCGTCATGTCGACGGAGCACCTCTCAAGGGCTGAGGTTCAGGAGGAGCTCTATCGCTGCTATAGAGACTTCTATGGCAGCATACCTAGGAGGCTTAGGGGATTATTCTCCAGAAATCCCCTGAGGAGACGTATACATCGATACCTCGCCGACAGGGCCATCAGGAATTGGTTGAGGTCGCTGATATGAGGGGGTCTACGAAGATGCAGATTCTCCAATCCATCATCGCCCTCCTAATCTACATCATCGCCACCGCTACATCCAGAGGTGGTGGAGATTGCCTAATACCCCGAATCCTCTTTGCCTCCATCGCCCTCCTCGGCGTATTCGCAGCCCTGAGGCCCGACCTCTGCCTACGCCGTCGAGTCCCAGACGACCCCTCGAGGGTCTCGATCCTCCTCGGTTTAAGGCTGGTTCATGGGCATCATCCCCTCTGCGATGGATTTAGGGGGCATGAGATCCAGGTGGGGGGTAAAACCCTATGCGCTGGATGCCTCGGCCTCATCGTCGGCTCCATTATGGCTTTGATCCTCATCCTAAGCCCTCATTTATTCAGCAACTCTCCCATCCTCGCCGTCTCCCTCATCTCCATCGGCCTCCTCCACCCCCTCATCGGGGGCGTCCCCCATGTTGAGGATCAGCCTCAACGCTCTCCTTCCCATGGGATTCGCCTTAGCCCTCCTCTCATCCTGTAGAGTTGGAGGGCTCCCCCTAGGATTCTTAACCCTCGGCTTCTCCCTCCTATGGATGTCCACCCGCATAGAGTTGTCGAGGTGGGAACATGAAGCCGTATGCCTCAACTGTCCAGGGCCTGCCCCCTTAAGGTCGGTCTACCTCCACATTCCGAGGGCTCTGAGGATGATGTAGATGCCGAAGAGGATGACGAGGATGGGCCAGACGTTTCTCCATGTCAGCCATGGAATATAGGGCTCCAACAGCCAGATGAGGCCTGCGAGGACGATTAATATGCCGAAGACGAGGCCCCAGAAGGGTCTGCGCTCAGGGCCGAAGCATAGCTCCTCCTCATAATGCTCCCTATGGGCTCTCGGCCTCAATAGGGCGCCGCACTTCTTGCAGTGAACCGCATCGTCGGGGTTCTCCTCCATCTCCAGCAGTAGACCAAGGCTCCCCATGGAATGGGGTTGAATGAACGTAAGAAGATTATGTTATAGGAAGAGGTCTCGCCCCCTCGGCCTAACCAGCTCAACAGCTTTCGAGGAATCTGAGGGCGTGTAGGGGTATCCCCTGATGATGGCGGCTGGTATACCCTCATCCGCCTGCCCTACGACGAGCTCAGCTGCGGAGGCCAACTCATCCGCCACAGCCGTCCTCTTCACCTGGAGCCTATAGCCGAAGAGGTCGCGTTCACCCCTTCGATCCCTGATGACCTCGAGGCCTGAGGCCCCTATGGCGACGTTGATCTCCCCCTCCCTATGGGGTCTTCCATGGGTGTCGGAGATGATGACGGCAACCCTCCTCCCCGTCAGCTCCTCTATCCGCTCCCTAATCCTCCTCGCAGAGTAGTCTGGGTCTTCGGGTAGTAGGGCTACGGCCGTCTCACCTGGGACGTTTGATTTGTCGACGCCGGAGTTGGCGCAGACGAAGCCCTGCCTCGTCTCCGTGATGAGGACTCCTGGAGCCATCCTCCTAATGGCTCTAGACTCTCTGAGGATGACTTCAACAAGCCTCGGGTCTTTACCGGTGTAGGCTGCGATTCTGACGGCTGCCTCCGACGGCTTTACGGCCTCCAGGTCTACGATCCTCCCCTCGGCCCTGGAGACTATGATGTGGGTGACGACGACTATGTCGCCATCTCTTATCGGCGTCCCCTGCCTCTCAGCGGCTTCGACGATGAGCCTACCAATGTCGTCGCCCTCCTCGACGATGGGCATGTCCCTGAGGGGTATAATGCGGATCATGCGAGAGAGATATACCATGTTGGGCTTATAGGTATAAACATGGGAGCCGTCAGGAACATACTTAGGATTCCAGTTAGGGATAATCGGAAATTGGAGAGGATTATAGGCTTAGTGGACAACGACTTGGAGCTCCAGACGCTTTGGAGGTGTGCCAACGTCACCGCCATAGATCGCATGGGCTACAGCGATCATGGCCCTGTACATGCGAAGATCGTCGCCAACGCCGCCTTGAAGATGCTGAGGATCCTCGTCGAGAGGGGTGTGGAGCCTAGCGTCGTTAGGGATTACGGCCTAGGCGTCGATGATGCCGAGGTCATCGTCTTCCTCGCAGCCATACTCCATGACATAGGCATGTCCATCATCAGGGAGGGGCATGAATACTTCAGCGTCCAATTGGCCCAGGGGATTCTACGCAGATATCTCCCAGCCATCTACAACCCCGAGGAGGCGGTGATAATCGAGTCGGAGGTGCTACACGCCATCCTCTGCCACCACGCATCGAGGATGCCATTAACCATAGAGGCGGGGATAGTGAAGGTGGCCGACGCCCTTGACATGGAGAAGGGGCGTTCACGAATACCCTTCGAGGCCGGTAAGGTGGATATACACTCGGTCTCAGCCCTCTCAATAGAGGAGGTCGACATAGAGGAGGGGGAGGAGAAGCCTATTTTGATCAGGGTGAAGATGACAAATCCAGCAGGCATCTTCCAAGTCGACAACCTGCTGGGGGCCAAGATAAAGGGGAGCGGCCTGGAGGAGTATATCCACGTCGAAGCCATCATCGGGGAGGGAGGCGAACGCATCATAGAGCGCTTCGAACTCTAAGCCTATTCACGCCTCTCAACAGCTATAGTGCAGTTCGACACCAGGGCAGCTATAGCTCCGAGGGCTGCGAGGTATGGGGCTATGAGGGCGCCTATCACCCCGATGGTGACGGGAATCTCAAGTAGAGTCTTTCCCTCCGGGCTTCTGACGACGATCCTGCGGACATTCCCCTCCCTCAACAGCTGCTTCACCTTTGCGATGAGGCCCTCAGCCTCAACCTCGAACTCCTCCCAGCGGCCTCCGATCCTCGCTCCGCAGTAGGGGCAGTAGTTTGAGTCATTCGGTATCTCCCGGCCACACTTCCCGCACTTCATCGCTTCATACTCCCCCAAGCGATTATATAAGCTGTATAAGGCGTGAACAAGGATGTGAAATCCAGGGGAAATTGGCGGATTAGGAGACTCCCAGCCTTTAAAGGCCCTGCAGAAGCCTCCCCCTGGAACGACCCCCTCCCTCTATGGGGTTCTCCAAGCCATCCATAGGAGCTCCAGGTTGGATTCGGCTTTGAGCTGGTGGAAGCTGTTGGGTGTTATATGGCTGATCCAGGTTCGACTGCTATCTCCCTCTTGGTTTGAGGCCCTTCTATGGGCATATGTATGCCTGGGGAGAAGGTTTTTATCTGATAGATAGGTTGAGATCTACTGAGTTGAGGTCTACTATAG
>CAZGKJ010000039.1:0-10317 GCA_964525955.1 uncultured Candidatus Bathyarchaeia archaeon | reverse complement strand
CTCGACCTCGAGCTCGGCCCCCTGAGGGAGCTCATAGAGAGGGCTCTCAACCGTATAAGGCTGGGGATAAGCAACCATAAGGCTCTGATGATGGCCTCGGAGGCGGCTTCTCATAACGTCTATATAGCCAACAAGGTCTTCCTCGACGCCGTCGGCTATGGTGGAGACCCCTTGAAGGTTGGGAAGGTTCTGGGGAATCACATCATAAAGTTCCTGGAGTTTAGGAAGAGGCGTCACGCCGTCGCCAGGAGCTTCGATGGACTCACCCTCATCATGCAGATGATGATAGTCGCCCTCCTCGACCTCCTCATCTTCCTCTGCAGCTACTTCTCAGGAGCCATGACGGCCCTCCCCTTCTTCAACTTCGGTGAGGTTCCCATGGAGTTCGTTAGGCTTGGGAATCTAGCCGTAGCCATCTACCTATCGATTCTGAACGCCGTCGCAGGCTTGGAGATATCCTCCGGATTCTGGGGAACCCTCCTATGGAGGCTCGGCCTGCTCCTCCTCCTCAGCGGGGTTGCCTGGCTTGGCGTCGACTTCCTCATGGAGAGCGTCTTCTATAGGATGATACCGGGCTTCCAGACCTTGATACCTGTCTAACCTCCTTCTTCCTCACCCTCACGAGGATTCTGTCTCCGAGGCGTATCCCCATCTCCCTCGCAACCCTCGCCGGTATGGTTATGATGAGGCTTGATGCGAGGTATCGAACCTTAGCCTCGAAGTCCATGTAGGGGGTGGAGGAGGCCTTCGGCTGGGGCTTCAACTCCCTCAGTAATCCTACCTCAACCTCCCCATCCATCTCGATGCTCGACTTTGAGGGATACTACTTTGGTTTGTCGTCACCGGATAGACGGCTATTGGGAGACAGCTAACCCTTTGAGAGGCCCTCACCCATAGTGATGAGTGTTATGGTGGTTCTGACATTCTCCAATCGCCTTATCCTCGTGAGGACGATCTCCCTAATCTTCTCCATCGTCTCGGCCTCAACCTCTGCGATGACGTCGTAGATTCCGTAGAGGGCGTAGGCCTCCTTCACGCCTTCGATCTTCATCAGCTCCTTAACCACTTCCTCCTCCTTCGCCAACTCCGTGTTCATCAGCACATACGCCTTCAAACCCTCTCCCAGGCGATAATGCGTTAAGTCATATCTATTTTTTCTGTTTCAGCTCCCCCTCCTGATGCAGACCCTCCCCTCAAGGCCCTCTATCGTGTAGAAGATGAGCTCCTCCCCACCCTCCAAGTTGAGACGCTCCCTAACCTCCTTCGGAATAGTCAACCTGAAACCCTTCCCGATCTTAGCCCTCGCGATTATCATCCCATCTCTCTATCGACTCGGTGCTATAAACGACATTCGGCCTCCACTTCCCCTCCCGCTTCTGCCGCTCCACGATCCTGCGTAGAATGGCGATGCAACGCTCCCTGGAGTAGCCCCTCCTCGAGTAATAGTCCCATATCCTTCGATAGACGTGGAGGCAGAGGGGGCAGCACCATATCCCCCTCCTGAGGTCGAGGGCGTATCGCCTATCGGTTTCGAGGCCGCAGATGTCGCAGATCATCCCCACTCCTCAGGGGACGGCCTTAACGGCTTCGATGTCCTCGATCCTCGGCGCCACCTCACCCTTCAGGGGCACATAGTGGCAGGGGTCTCGACAGAGTATGTAGACCCTCTCCCCCTTAAGCCTGTGATCCAGCTTATTTGCACAGCTGAAGCATTCACAGGCGGATAAGAAGCCCCTCACAACCCACTTCTCTTCACGCCTCCGAGAAGGGGACATGCAGATCAACCTACTCCTAATACCCTATTATCTTTTCCCCCAGCCAAAGATCGGAAAACTTCGAATATGCGGAGGCGAATGATAGAGGGATGAGGATAGGATTGATAGCCATAGATGGGGAGGACGATGAGGTCTTAGAGGCCATCAGGGAGGGGTTGGAGAAGGCGATCCCTGAAGCCACCTGCCAGATACTCCCCATGAGGATGAAGGCGCCCAAAACGGGCTATAACCCCTATAGGAGGCAGCATCGATCGGAGGTCTTCCTGGAGCATTTAAGAACCCTAAGGGAGGAGCTAGGCGTAGATAGGCTTCTCGGAGTTACAAGCCTCGACCTCTACGCCCCAGGGCTCAACTTCATCTTCGGAGAGGCCGCTCCATGGTGGGGAGTCGCCATAATATCGACGCACAGGCTTAAACCTGAATTCTATGGAGAAAAAGCGAATAGAAGCCTATTCCTGGAGCGATGTGTGAAGGAGGCAGTCCATGAGATAGGGCACACCCTCGGCCTCAGACACTGCCCATACTCAGGATGCGTTATGCACTTCTCCAACACCATCTGGGACACAGACCGAAAGGGTGCCAGCTTCTGTAAGGATTGTCTCCAGAAGTTGAGATATTACGGGAAAATTCGATAGATCGAAACCTCGAAAAACATAAGAATTACAGAATTGGTGCGGCCGCCGGGATTCGAACCCGGGTCTTCTGCGTGGCAGGCCTCCCCATTCATCCATCTCTCTGAAGCTCTCCCCTGATATGCTTGAAGATTTCAAGGCCTTTCTCACAGTAGACCGTCAATATCGCCCAAAAACCGTTTATGAGCATTATTATTACGTGAAACGGTTCATAGAGTGGCTGGGCGGGAGAGAGGCGGACAGAGAAGCCATAAGAGAGTTTCTAAGACCCCTCTTAGAGCGGCGCAGCGCCTATAGTAATGTCCTCAAAGCCCTCAAGGTCTTCTTCAGGGATTATCTCGGTGTCGGTGAACTTGTCGAGGGCTTTAGGTTTCCGCCTCAAACCCTGAATCCGCCCTGGGTGCCATCGAGAAAGGAGCTGAGAGAGTTCTATGAGGCGATACCGATTCCAGAGGGAAGACTCTACTTCCTTCTCTACGCCTCATCCGGCCTGAGAACAGGTGAAGCCCTCAGTTTGAGGCCGCAGGACGTGGATGAGGAGCTGCGTATGCTTAGGCCTCGGCAGAGGGGAGGCCGCACAAAGCTGAGCTGGGTGAGCTTCTACAACGAGGAGCTCCAAGAGGCCCTCGACGAGCTAAGACCCAAGCTGAGGCGAGGAAGACGATGGATCCCGATTAGGACGGATGACTTCAGGGCGACGTGGCGCATAGCGAGGGAGAAGACGGGATTGAGGATCACGCCGAAGGTGCTACGGGTCTGGTTCTGCTGTGAGATGGCTCGTTTAGGGGTGCCTGACCGCTATGTGGACGCCTTCTGCGGCCGGGTGCCTAGAAGCATATTGGCTCGCCACTACTCGGATTTCAGCCCTCTCAACCTGAAGCGCATCTACGACTCGGCGGGATTGAGGGTGCTGACATGAGGGCCGTCACGGTTCATGTCCAAGTCGGAGACGCCAGGGAGCTTCGGAAGCTGGAGGCCCGCATGTGGAAGGTAGGCAAGATCATAAGCGCCACCTATCTCTACGCCCCCGATGCCTGGGGCAGGTTCTCGGTGCACAGCGCTAATTATGTCGTCCTCACCGATGATCCCCGCCGATTGAAGATTCTATTGACGCAACTTGAGAACAATATGAGCCTGAGAATCTCCTTTTAAGTTCTGCAGAAAGTCAGCGCTTCGGGTCGGTGGTGTGAGGCTCACACCACCGGTCCAGGAACCCCGGCCTACGGGTCCGGGCCCCCAACAGCGACCCAGGGGGAGAACCCGTATGGGAAGCCCATACGGGGATGCCTCGCATGGAGAGGTGATGCATCAAGATGGGTAGGAAGGCTGTCGGGGCCATCAGCCTAGTTCTCATGCTCATCGCCCTGATGCCGCTGACAGCCATCAGGGCCGACACCTCAATAAGCCATCCCAAGCTAATGGTCTATGGCACCGTAACGAAGGATGTCTACATCGGCCGAAGCATCTGGGAGTATGAAGATGATCAGGGCCTCAGCAGCACGCTGCCCTTCACAAGGCAGCAGGACACAAACATCACAATCAGCTTCGGCAGCATAGTCTTCGACTCTGCGTTTGAGAACAAGACGATTGGAAAGGCGGAGGAAAGCGCTGATGCCGGTATCACCGTCACCCGGGAGCTTTTAATTGAGAATGATGTCGAATACATATATCTCAAGCTTGTGAACAGCACAGCGCTATCTGCCAGCGCAAGCTATAGAGCCTCTGAGACGCTTACAGTCGACAAGACGGTCAGCAATGACTACTATATACTCGTCATCGCAAAACCAGCGAAGAATACAGACGACATCGATAAATGGAAGGCTACAGTTGACTTCATATTCCTGGATGCCGGTGCAAATGAGCGCCGGCTGCGGGTAAGCCTATGGGGAAACACTGCCACGCCCAGCATACAGGTTAGCTACAATTCAGCGCAGGACGTAATATTCTACGAGGCATGGGGAGTATCGCAGTATAGAGCTGTCCAGTTCAAGCTCGCCGATGTCATCTCAAAGCTGGACCTATCATACAGCTTCGTGAAACTTGAGAAGGTGACCTACCAGGTTGTTTTCGCCACCGCCTCCTCGGTCTCCGGTGGAAGCCACGTGGTTGAAGGCTTCTTCAAAGCAGCCCTCGTAAATCCATCACGTATATACATAGATGATGGCACGGCTGACGGGTTGCCCATTAACGGCACCAGCGGCCAGTTCCCCTATGACGCTGGCGAGACCATCAACATCTACGGCGTCTCGGCGCAGAAGATCGTCGATGTAGCCATACCCTTCGAGTATGAGGTGCCCTACGAGGCTCAGACCGATGGCAAGAACCTCATCATCCAATACACCTGGGAGTATATGCATCCGGAGAGCCCTGAGACCGGCGACCAGCTTACGTTTGCGAACACGAATATGACGCTATACGGCTACAAGGATGGCGTATACTGGGACAAGCTGACATTCAACCTGCAGGATAAATTAACAGCCATAGCCAACAAGAAGGTTGACAGCACGAAGGGCTACTGGACCTACTGCCTAGTCAACGGCCTCACGGAGGGCTCAGCATATCAGCTGCTCGCCAGGGTGGAGTATACGGCTGAGGAGTTCGACGCCTTGACGGAGGCGCCTTCGTTCTGGTCGAACCCGGCAGCGTGGATTATGGATAAGCTGCTGGCCCTCCTACAGGTCGTCGCCAGCTTCTTGGGTCTCGGCCTAGCGGCGAAGATTAAGAGCAGCCGCCGTGCGCTGCGCAGGGTCGCAGCCCTATTGATACCCCTGCCGATGCTGACTCCCCTGCCGGTGATGATGACTAAGGGCGTGAAGCTGACAGCGAAGGGTGAACGGGTTAGTAAGCGCACCAGCAGCTTCGCAGCGCTGATGCTCATCATCGCACTGTTCCTCGGCGTCTTGGCCCTCTACGGCGGCATCGTTGAGTTGCCGACTTGGCTGCTGGTGGCCCCCCTCGTCATCGGCTATCTGGCGCTGCTCTGGGACGCCACTCACTGACCCTCATCGAGGTGAGGCGCCGTGGCTTCAATGCTCACGCTTGAGGTAGCCAGGAGAACGTGGTGGCTCTGGATCATACCCGTCAGCGCCGTAGTCGCCCTCATAGTCATGAATCCGCAGGGCTTCATGGCGCTACTGGTGGCGACGGGAACCTTCATCTGGGGCAGCATACTCAACGTCTTCAACTGGCTGTTCGCCGCATTGAGCTGGGCTGCACAGGCCTTCATCGCCCTCTTCGCAAACTTCTGGATCGGCATAGTGAACTGGATCATCGCCGGTCTGAACCGTATACCGGGGCTGAACATTCCCACCTGGCCCTACCTGAAGGCTCCCTCGGCTGAGGGGATGAGGCAGATAGCCGAGCACTTCGCCGCCCAGTGGCAAGTCGTGAAGGCGGCCAGCGATGCTTACATCACAGGGGTGCAGGAGAAGGCGCCGGGAATCTACCTCATCGGCGGGGCTGCCGGAGGCCTAACCGGCGGAGGCCTATACCTGGCATCGCAGCCAGAGAAGCTCAGCATTGGCGGCGGCTCAGTGAAGACGGTGGGTGGATACCGAGTGCTGGGAGAGGAGACCTACAAGGGGCATAAAATCTACAAGATCGATTATCGAGGGCGGACAGCCTACTATACGCCCGCTGGCATCTACTTCAGGAAGGATGCAGTTAGGAGACGGCTCGACGAATTGAAAAGGGTTTGAGCCATGACGATCTCATGGGACATTGTCTCCGCAGCCCTCTTCTGCCTGACCTTTGTGGCTGTCATCTGGTTCCTCAGGGGCGGAGGCCGTAAGGCGCTCAGCATCTCAGCCCTCCTGGGTGGGCTGACTGTCTGGAAGGTGATGCTGGGCTTCCAGACGCTGCAGGCATTGTTCGACGCTTTGACGAATCTCGGCATCTATGAGGTGCCGACGATCTACTACGGCTACATTAGCCTCGGCTTCGTCTTAATGTTCCTCTGGCTGTGGATCACCAAGCGAGGTGAAGCTTGATGGCGAGGAGGGGGCTCTTCAAGCCTGCGAGGAGCAGGAAGTATGCTGACATCGTGAAGTTCACGACGATTAAAGACGCCAGGGAATCGGCTCGGCAGCTACTCAAGGAGTTCAAGTCTGCAAAGACCAGGGATAAGGCTGTAAGGGTTAAGCGGGTCACGGTGCTGGCAGCCAATCGGGCTGAGGCCGCAGCGAAGAGGAAGAAGCTGTCGAGGCGGGAGAGGCATCAGCTGCGCCGCATCTCAGAGGTTTACAGGAAGGCCGCTGACAGGATGAAGCTGCCTCCAAGGCGGTGAAGACTATGCTTGACAGCTTGATGAATCTCATCAATGCCATCATCGCCTACTTGACTGCGAATCCAGCGATAATCCTGCTGATCATAATCCTCCTCATAGCCCTCATAGCATTGGCGGCCAGGTGAAGGCTTTGAACCTCGCTGAAGTCTGGAGTCAGACGCTGAGCATCCTCGCCGATAAGCTTCCCTGGTTCCTGGCGCTGCTCATAGCCCTCGGCATCTATGAATTGATGAAGAAGGGGGCCAGGGCAGCCGCAGCGAAGCTGGGGGAGAAGGCGTCTGGGAAGTGGCTGGCTTTGGGTGTCTTAGTGCTGATGGCCCTTCTCATCGCCGTGTTGAGGGTGCAGGGCTACATCTAAGGCGCCTCACCCGTGAACTCCCCGTTTTTTATGTTTGCCCCGAGGCCCAGCGGAGGCATACCCTCCCTGGGCGGGAGCAGGTGAAGAGAGATGGGAAGAAGGAAGAGGAAAGGGAGGAGCAGCCGTGAGGGCCGCCTATGGTGCGGTCTGCGTAAAGCCTGGAAGGGATTCAAGATAGCGAAGGCCAGAGGAGACAGGCGGAAGATGAGGCAGTATGCCCAAGCCATCAACCAATTCAGGAAGGAGCTAGGCTTGAAGGGTAAGCCGGTGAGAGTATGAGTGAAGAGGTTGAGGAGCCTCAGCCAGCTAGGCCTTCACGGTTCAAGTGGATAGCCTTAGCCTGCGCCCTCATATTCGGCCTCCTATTCCTGGCAGGCCACTTCGGCTGGCGGCTCCCAGAGGTGAAGCTCCCTGAGTTTGAAGGCCCCTATCGAGGATTCTATCGAGGGAAGGTGGCCTCGGATAACACGCTGTGGTTCATCTTCTATGAGCATCCGCAGTGGGGATTGCAGCCCCTACTCGACGGGAAGACGCTTCACTCGAATACGTTGAAGCTGGCGGTCTTCGCCCCGGGGCATAGTGAACTCGAAGTAGAGCTGCGCTTCTGGAGAGAGGAGGAGACGGAGAACGGCACTCGGATAGTGGGCTTGAGAACCCTGAGGGAGAAGGTGAGGCCTATGGGGGCCTACGGCCTCATCGACCTGGAGCTTCCCATCCACGTCTCGCTTCATAGGATGCAGCTCACCTATGGGGGCGAAGTCATCTGGGATGGCTGGCATCAGACGAAGAAGGCTTATCTCCCAGCGCCCAGGTATACCCTCGGCTCCTTAGCCGTGGATCGCATGGTGTATATCAGCGGAGCCGCCATTGTTTGCTTCGCAGCCATAGGCGTAGCCAAAGAAGCCATCAACAGGGTCAAAGCCGTGCCCAGGGTGCGCAGCTGGATCGTCTTCCTCGCTGTCGAGGCCATCATCGTCATCGCTGCCGCCTCTGCGTGGTGGTATATCTATCACGTCGCATTAATCAACGTCGCATGGACCTATGCGCCTATCTTCCTCAGTGCTTTCATCTTCGGAGTCTTCATCATGAAGCCTAAGCCTGACACCTGGTTCTTCATAAAGCTCAACGATGTCGGCGAGGTGCCGCAGGCTGAGATATATCTCTGCGAAGTCGCCTGGGATGGCGAGCAGCCCATCCTGGCTGACATCTCATGGCGAGACTTCCTACGGGGTCGAAGGAAGCTGGTGAGAATAGATGGCGACCCAGTCTGGTGGTTTGATGTCCCAGGCACGACCAGGGATCGCCTCTACTATGTGAAGGAAGTCAGGGAGGATCGCTGGGGCATATTGGCCAGGGTCACCGGCCCTCATCAGATTGAGATAGAGAAGTTCAAAGCTGAACTGGTGAATATCGCCATGCTCGCCAGAGCTTATAGGAGGACCCTACATGAGCTCTATAGGACGCAGGCTGACAAAACGAAGGAAGCCCTCGAAGAGGGCACTAAGCAGGCGCTTCTCTACGTGTCACCGATACTGGTCGGCCTCGGTCTCATAGCCGAGGAAGAGGCTGAAAGGCGGCTCATTGAGTATGGAGTCATTCCAAAGAAAGAGGAAAAGGAGGAAGAAAAGCATGAGTAAGAAGGGCCTCAGCGTTAAGGCTGAAATCCTCGACATGGAGAGCTTCGCAAAGCGGATAGGTGCAGCCTTTCCCGAAGCTGAGCACATGCATAATCCCCGCACTTTTAACATCCTGACCCATCCCTTTACATCTGTCATCCTCGAGGTCTTCCCAGAGTTCGAGAAGGTTCTCGGCATCATCCGAGGCCGAGAGGAGATACGCCGCTGGAGCGGCATGGACGCTGAGCAGAAGGCCTTCGACCTCAGCATAGCGGCTGCAGCCAGAGAGGTGAATCTCCGTGAAGAGTCTGAAGAGTCTGCTAAGCCTGAGGATTAAGCCTGAAATCCCTAGGGTAGAGATGCCCTTCACCCAGTGGCGGGAGCCGCCCAGGCTTCAGGATTATACGCCTCACTTCTTCCGCATCATCACCCGACCTATCTCAACTATTGAATATATCGCCTTTCTACTCGCAGGCCGTCAGGGCAGCGGGAAAACCACCTTCATCGAATGGGCGACTGAGAAAATCGTTGAGCACTATGGTCCTGAGAACGTGAACGCCATCGGGAATAAGTATGGAGACCTCGACCTCTTAATGCAGTATATCGATGACAGGCCGATTCAGGTGATCGTCTGTGACGACGCCTATGGCTCACTGCCTAAAGATCTCAATAAGAAGTTCACCAGGATACGCCACGTCTACGCTGAAAGGCTGCGAGAGGCAGGTCGAGAACCCCGAGGCATCATATACGCCTTCTACGCTGTCCAGGATTACTTCCAGCTGGACACCAGGATTAGACGCACCGTAAACGGCACCATATTCAAGAGCAGCGTCCTCAACCCCTATGATAAAGCCCTCTTCAAACGCATCCTCGAAGAGGAAGGCTTCCAAAAACTGGAAGAAGTAGACTTCCGCATCCTCTACAGCTATGAACATGAAGCCCGCAGCATAAGCGTCGCCACTCTCCAGGGCCTCGATAAACCGGGATACATCATAAGCGGCGTCCCAAAAACCGAGGTCATCAAATGGATTGAAAGAGAGGAAGAGCAGCCCCCTGAAGCTGAACCCCTAAACTGGAAGCCTCAAGGCGTAGAACTGGTGCGAGTGGAGAGAGACCCAGACTTCCTCATCGAAGTTCTCCACCGCATCCAGAGACGGGTGAAGCCCAGAGACTTCGAGATATTCAAATCCTACCTCGAAGGCGAATCAAGCCGAGACATCAGCAGACGCCTCAACATCACCGACCGCAGAGTTAGACAGATCATCTACGACATCCGAGAGAAACACCTCGGATACGCAGCTGAGGAAGCCTATCATCAGAGGCATCCACACCTCGAAAGAGGCGGAGAGAACACGCCGCTTCCGGACTTCATAGACCATGAGAACCGCCGAGTCATCAGCTTCAAATGCTATATCAACCCTGAACTCGGCCCAGGCAGCGGCGTCTACCTCTCAGGCAGGATTGGAAGGAAAGAGCTTGAATACGCTGAGAAGCATGGCTACAGCCTCCATCTCCTCGTCTATGAATGCACCCATCGCCGCTGGCTCGAGTGGCACTACCCAACCCCACCCCAGAGCAGCGCCGCCGCAGCCGCCCCGGCGCAGGGGGCCCAGGCCAGCCCGAAGCGGAGAGAGGCGGTGGGGTTGGGTAG
>CAZGKJ010000038.1:0-10827 GCA_964525955.1 uncultured Candidatus Bathyarchaeia archaeon | reverse complement strand
TAAAACTCCTTTTTATATGAGAGTCATCTGTGATCGATATGTCGGACTTCTGGCCCGAGGGTTATAGGTGCGCCATCTTCCTCTCCTTCGACTATGACTCCTCCAGCGCCGAGATGTGGAAGACGCCTCACGACCTCGTCGCCCAGAGCAGGGGGAGATACGCCCCAAAGGTGGCTATACCAAGACTCCTCAACCTCCTCGACAAACTCGAGATAAAGACCACCTTCTTCACCCCAGGTTGGACCATCGACCACTACCCCGATTCGGTGGAGGAGATCATAAGCCGTGGACATGAAGTAGCGGGGCATGGATACATCCACGAAAGGATGAATGAGCTATCAGCCGAGGGGGAGGAGGGGGTCTTCAACAGGATGATGGAGGCCTTCGAGCGGATCGGCGTCAAACCCGTCGGGTATAGGGCTCCCTACTGGATAGTCACCACCAGAACCCTCAACCATCTCAGACGATTAGGCTTCAAATACTCAAGCAACTTCATGGACGACGACATGCCCTACATCCTCGACGAGGAGCATGGCATCGTTGAGCTACCCGTCGAGTGGATGCTCGACGACTGGCCCCAATTCGAGCTCCAGAGGAAGGCGCCTGATGAGGTTTACCGGCTTTGGAAGCCGGAGCTTGAAGGCATCTATGAATTCGGCAGATATGCAGCTCTAACCTGCCACCCCCAATGTATAGGCCGAATATCGAGGCTTAAGATGCTGGAGAAACTCCTAAGGGAGTTCCTGGATAGAGGGGACGTCTGGTTCCCAACTGGACGTGAGCTGGCGGAGTGGGTTAGGAGGAGGCTAAGCGCCTCTTAACCTCCTCCACCAACCTTGGTAGAGCTCTGCCTGAAGGCGCCCTGATGATGACGTCGCAGAGGGGGCTGAGCTCCGTCTCATTTGGATTGACCTCGATGAGGACTCCCCCATTCCTCTTCACGATGAGGGGTAGGCCGGCTGCTGGATAGACGACTGCTGAGGTTCCTACGACGAACATGCAGTCAGACTTCCCAGCCTCCTCAAGGCATCGATTTAGGACATCTCTCGGTATCGGCTCGCCGAACATCACGGTGTCGCTCTTAACAAGGCCTCCACAGTTTGGGCATCTGGGTGGGAGCTCAGAGAGGTCGAAGCCTTCGAGGGGGAATCTTGAGAGGCAGTTTAGGCATCTGAGCTTGTAGATGTTTCCATGGATCTCCAGGACGTTTCGGCTTCCAGCCTTGTTGTGTAGGTCGTCGATGTTCTGGGTTATCAGCGTCTTCAATACTCCGAGCCTCTCCAGCTCTGCGAGGGCATAGTGCCCTGGATTCGGCTTGGCCTTGAAGATGGTCTGCGCCAGCTCACCTGTCTCCAGCCTCCTAAGCCGCTCCTCCCACCACCTCTTGGGATCGGCGAGGAATTGTTTATATCCATCCATTGATGGCTCCCCGAATCTCGTCCAGAGGCCTCCAGGCCCCCTGAAGGGTGGGATTCCACTCTCAACGGAGATTCCAGCCCCAGTTAGGGCTGTGACATAGCTGGAGGATAGAATCAGCTCAGAGGCCCTCTCAACGGCCCTCTCCCACTCCCCCATCCCGATGGAAAGGGGGGATGTGGAGGATAAAAGGTGTGGGTTCTACTTCTTCAGCCTCTCCCTCAGCGCCTTCGTCAGCGCTGGCAGCACTTCATATAGGTCTCCGACGATGCCGTAGTCGGCGAGGTTGAAGATGTTGGCGTTCTCATCTCTGTTTATCGCGACGATGATGCCGCAGTCCCTTATGCCTGCTGCGTGGTGAACTGTTCCGGAGATGCCTACGGCTATGTAGAGCTTGGGCCTCACCTTATGGCCGCTTATGCCTATCCACTCCTTCATCCATCCATAGTCGGCGGCTATCGGCCTTGTGCCTCCGATCTTGGCTCCGAGAACCTCGGCGAGCTCCTCCAGCAGCTTCAAGTCCTCCTTCTTCTTGAAGCCCCTGCCAGCTGCGACTATGACCTCAGCCTCCTCCAAGCCCACCTCCTCTCGAACCTTTTCACGGCGCTCCACAACCTCAGCTTTAGGCTTCTCTGGTTCAACCTCCAGCTTTAAGACCTCCCCCCTCCTCTCAGCCGGTTCAGGCCTCTTGAAGACCCTTTGGGGAACCGTGGCGATGTGCGGCTTCTTCAGGCTTGCCACCCTCGCTATGGCTGAGCCTCCATAGGTTAGCCTCTCAGCTATGAGCTTCCCATCCTCCAGCTTTAGGCTTAGACACTCTGTTAGGAGGCCTACTCCGAGGGATGCTGCGAGGCTTGCGGCCAGCTCCTTCCCCCTCTTCGTAGCCCCGATGAGGATGACGCTCGGCGACGCCTCCTCCACAGCCTTCAATAGAACGCTCCTATAGGGTTCGAGGCTCCACTCCCCCAGCAGTGGATGCTCCGCTACGTAGACCAGGTCAGCTCCATACTTGATGAGCTCCTCAGGGTTTCCATCTCCAATTTGGAGGGCTGCGAGCTTCGAATCCATGGTGTCGGCCAGTTCACGACCTTTGCCCAGGAGCTCCAGCCTCAGATTAGGCTCTTCGGAGTAGATGAGGACGCTCATCCTTACACCCCCAGAACACCCTCATCGATGAGGGCCTCAACGAGTCTCTCCACCTTCTCCTCTACGGTTTCACCTTCGATGATCTTCTTCTTCCTCTCCACCATTGGGGCCTCAACGTTGAGGATCTCCACAGCCCTCTCAGCCTTCAGGGCGTCGGGGTCAACCCCTATGGCTGAGGCATCCCAGATGGTCGTGGGCTTCCTCTTCGCCCTCATTATACTCATCAAAGTTGGAATCCTCGGCTCGTTGATCTCCCTCACAACCGAGACGACGGCTGGGAGCTCCACCTCCACCACCTCATCGACATCCTCCAGGTCTCGGACTGCCCTCAGCCTCTTATCGTCTACGAGCTCCAGCTCCCTCGCATAGGAGATCATCGGCAATCCGAGGAGCTCTGCAACCCTCGGGCCAACCTGGGCTGAGAGGGAGTCGAGGCTCATCTCACCGCAGAGTATGAGGCCATAATCCCCAATCTTATCGATAGCTGCGGCCAGAACCCTTGAGGTCCCATGGGCGTCGAGGCCTCTAAGACTCTCATCGTAGACTATGTAGGCTGCATCAGCCCCCATGGCCAAGGCCTCCAGCATGACGGTCTTCGTCTCAGGGCCTCCCAGCGATAGGGCCAGGACTTCGCCTCCATGCTTCTCCTTCAACCTGATCGCCGTCTCTAAGGCCCTCTTATCCAGCTCGCTGATGACGTGCTTCACCCCCTCGGTGATCGGCTTCCTCGTTGAGGGGTCGAACCTCAGCTCATCGAGGTCTACGATGTCCTTCAGCAACGCTATTATCCTCAAGCCCTCACCTCCCCACCCCATAGAGCCATGAAGCTATTAATTTATCGCTAAATCCTTTAAGGGGACGCCTTATAGAGGTATGAGGCTCTATGGTTGAGGCCGAGATCAAGCGGATAGCTGTTCTCGGAGCCGGTGTGATGGGCCACGGCATAGCCCAGGTTGCAGCGTTGTCGGGCTTCGAGGTCTGGGTTAGGGATATAGCCCAGGAAATCCTGGACAAGGCGAGGGAACTAATTGAGGGGAGTCTACGTAGAGGAGTTGAGCGTGGAAGGCTGACGGAAGATGCGATGAGGGAGACCCTCAACAGAATCCACATGACCCTCGACCTAAAGGAGGCGGTAGGAGACGCCGATCTCATCATCGAGGCGGTTCCGGAGAACCTCGACCTCAAGAGGAGAGTTTGGAGCGAGACCTCCCAGCTCGCTAAGGGTGACGCAATACTGGCGACGAACACCTCAAGCCTAAGCATCAACGAGCTCGCAGAGGCCGTCTCAGGGCCTGAAAGGTTCCTCGGAATGCACTTCTTCAACCCCCCGACGAGGATGAAGCTCGTCGAGGTCATACCTGGGGAGAGGACGGAGCAGGGGGTCGTCGAGGCGGTTATGAAGGTGGCTGAACGCATGGGGAAGACACCCATCCTCGTCAGGAGGGATAGGCCTGGATTCATAGTCAACAGAATCCTCATCACCTACCTAAACGAGGCCGCAAAGCTGCTGGAGAGGGGCGAATATGGTAAGGAGCAGATCGACAGCGCCATGCAGTATAAGGCCAATATGCCCCTCGGCCCCTTCATGCTCATCGACCTAATAGGCGTCGACGTCGTCTACCACATCCTAAAGGTCTTCGAGGAGAAGCTGGGGCCTGAATATGCACCGGCCAAGCCCATCATAGAGCTATATGAAGCCGGAAAGCTGGGGAGGAAAACGGGTGAGGGCTTCTACAACTACGCTGAGAGGCCTACAATACCCGAGGAGGCTGGTGAGGCCTTCGACCCCGAAATCCTATGGAGGGTGATCCGAGGGGAGGCTGAGAGGGTCGTCGAGGAGGGCATAGCACCAAAGGAGGATGTCGATAGGGCTATGAAGCTGGGGGCAAACCTACCCAAAGGCCCCTTCGAGGTGTAAGGCATGTCCGAGGAGCCGATTTTGGTTGAGATTAAAGACGGGGTCTGCTGGATCACCCTGAACAGGCCGGACAAGCTGAACTCCATAGACTCCGAGACGATGAGGAGGCTCTATGAGGTCTTAGATGAGGTGGAGGATGATCAAAAGGTTAGATGCGTCGTCATAAGGGGGAGTGGAAGAGCCTTCTCAGCTGGAGCCGACGTAGACGAGTTGATGAAGCTGACCCCTGAAGAGGCTGAGGAGATATCGAGGAGGGGACATGAGACTATGGTGAAGATATACTCCATGTCGAAACCCGTCATCGCAGCAATAAACGGCTACGCCCTCGGAGGGGGATGCGAATTGGCGTCGGCCTGCGACATAAGGATAGCATCCGAGAAGGCCAGATTCGGGCAGCCTGAGATCAAGCTGGGCATCATCCCAGGGTGGGGTGGAACACAGCTACTGGCGAGGCTTATAGGCGTCGGGAGGGCGATGGAGCTCATATTGACGGGGAGAATCATAGACGCCGAGGAAGCCTATAAGATAGGACTCGTCAACAGGGTGGTGCCCCACGAACGCCTCGAGGAGGAGGTCTCGGAGCTGGCTAAGGCCCTCGCATCTGGAGCTCCAATAGCGATGGCTGAGGCTAAGAGACTCGTCAACATGGGAGGACCCCTCGACAGGGGTTTGGAGGAGGAGGCTGAGGCCTTCGGAAGACTCTTCGCAACTGAGGACTCTAAGGAGGGCTTCAAGGCGTTTAAGGAGAAGAGGACGCCCAGCTTCAGGGGTGTTTGAGGGGTCTGAAGCAGAGGAGGGTCTCCTCCCCCAATTTTATGAAATCAGCCTCAACCTCCAATCCAACCCTTAGATCGGCCTCGGAGACGTCGAGCATTCGACCCGACACCCTGACCCCTTCGAGGAGCTCTACTACGGCGACGGCGTAGGGCTCCTCCCCCTTAAACCTCGAGGGCGGGACATGGATCACCGTGTAGGCGGCCACCCTACCCCGCTTAGGAGCCTTGAAGGCCTCCAGGTCCCCTGAGCCACATTTGGGGCAGATGGGCCTCGGTGGAAGCTGGACAGCGCCGCATCGCCTACACTTAGAGGCCAGGAGATAGCCCTCAGCGAGGGCATCCCTATAATCCTTCACCGTGAACATTCCCTCACCTCCCATAGATCTGAACCACAACCGTCGCCCCTGAGGCTCCAACGTTGTGGATTAGACCCACCTCCGCATCGGGCACCTGCCTCTTATCAGCCTCCCCCCTTAGCTGCTTGAATATTTCATAGGCCATGGCGGCGCCCGTCGCCCCTACGGGGTGACCCTTCGCCTTCAAGCCTCCATCGGGATTTATGGGCCTATCGCCCTCCAGGGAGGTTCTACCCTCCTCAGCCGCCTTACCCCCCTCACCTTTGGGGAAGAAGCCTAAGTCCTCGGTGGCCACAACCTCTGCGATGGTGAAGCAGTCATGGACATCCGCCACATCGATGTCCTCTGGGCCGAGGCCAGCCATCTTATAGGCCTGCTGAGCAGCCAGCCTCGTCGCCTTTATCGATGTCAAGTCCTCCCTGTCATGGAGAGCCATGGTATCCGAGGCCTGCCCCATGCCCCTCACATGGATTGGGGTGTCCGTAAATCTCCTCGCCACCTCCTCCGAGGCCATGATGACGGCGGCAGCCCCGTCGGAGATTGGGCAGCAGTCGAAGAGCCTCAGCGGATAGGCCACAACGGGGTTAAGCGGAGACCTTAGGAACTCCATCTCATCCTTGAAGGTCATCCCCCTCCTCTCGCCCAGCCTTCTGGCGATGTCGATGACCTCCTCCTGAAACTGAGCCTTAGGGTTCAGAGAGCCATTATGATGATTCTTTATGGAGACGGCGCAGAGCTGCTCCCAGGTTGAGCCATACCTATGGAAGTGGGCCGTCGCCATCGCTGCGTAGAGGCCTGGGAAAGTGAAGCCTACAGCCGCCTCATAGACCTCATCAGATGCCATGGCGAGGACGTCGGTCACCTCCTCCGTAGTCAGAGTCCTCATCTTCTCCACGCCGCCCACCATCACCACATCATAGAGGCCTGAGGCGATGGCCATCACACCGATGTTTAGGGCGACCCCCGAGCTCCCGCAGGCGGCTTCGATCCTCGCCGCAGCCCTCGGCGTCAAGCCCAGCCAGTCAGCCATGAGGGCGGCGACGTGGCCTTGATGTTCGAAGGAGTCGCTGGAGAAGTTTCCGATGAAGAGGGCCTCGATGTCCTGGAGCTCCATGCCGTTATCGACGGAGGAGATGGCCTCGAGGGCCGCCTCAACGAAGAGGTCTCTACCCGTCTTCTCCGCATGTATCCTGTGATGGAATCTCGTCATCCCAGCCCCTACTATCGCTACACCCCTCTGAAGCCTCATCCTAATCGCCTATCTACCCTTCTGGTTGAGTTAAAGGTTGTGTCGAAGAAATCCTCGACATCCGTCGAGCCTCGCCCTTGGAAATCTTTAAATGCATAGTGGGGATAGGCTGTGAGATTAGGGTTGAGGAAGGCATTCGTCCTCATCAACACCGAGATGGGAGCTGAGCATGAGGTGGCCGAGGCCCTAAGGAGGATTCCACAGGTGAAGGAGGTCTACGGCCTCTACGGGGTTTATGATATGATAGTGAAGGTTGAGGCGGATACGATGGAGGAGTTGAAGGATATCATAGGGATGAAGATAAGGAAGCTCCGAAATGTCAGGTCTACGCTGACCATGATTGTGGTGGAGTAGGGTCTAGGTAGCCGAGCTCCTCAAGCCTCGATATAACCCTCCTCGCATTCTCCTCAGCGGAATAATTCTCCGTGTCCACCACCACATCTGGATTTGGAGGCTCCTCATAGATGTCGCCTATACCCGTCATATCGGGAATCTCACCCCTCAAAGCCCGCTTATACAAACCCTTTGGATCCCGCTTGATACAGGTCTCGAGGCTGCACTTCACATAGACCTCTATGAAGTCCTCGCCGATGATGTTCCTCGCAGCCTCCCTCGCCTTTATGTATGGGGAGACGAGGCAGACGAGGACTGCGACTCCATTCCTCGCCAGGAGATGGCTGACGTAGGCTACACGCCTAATATGGATCATCCGATCCTCGGGGCTGAAGCCTATCTCTGGGTCGAGCTTCCTCCTCAACTCATCGCCGTCGAGAACCTCAACCCTCAGACCTCTACGCTTAAGCTCCCTCTCAACAAGCCTCGCAACAGTCGTCTTCCCCGATGCTGGAAGACCAGTAAACCAGACGACGAATCCCCTATCCCGCATCACCCCTTTAAATCCCATGGAACCCCTTAAAGCCTTTTCACAGTAAACCGAGGAGATGTAGGAGGACATAGAATATCTGGCGTATATGCCTCGTCCTTATACGCCTCTCACCACGCCTCTCCCTGATGGATATAGGGACCTCAGCGATCCTCGCACCCAATCGATGAGCCTCCAGGATGAGTATGCCGCATAGGCAGCCTCCCCTAAGCCTCACATTCTCAGCGATCCATCGCCTCATAGCCCTGAAGCCGGTGCTTGCATCGTGGATCTGCACCTTTAAGCCTGTAAGCCAGGCGATGATCCTCTCACTTAGGTGTGGTAGATTTGGTCGTCGACCCAAAACTAAGTCGGCTTCCCCCCTCAATATCGGTTCGAGAAGTCTTGGAATCTCATCGGGGTTGTGCTGGCCATCGGCGTCGAGGGTGACGATGATCTCACCCTCAGCCTCCCTAAAGCCTCTAACAGTCGCCTGGAGAATCCCCCTATTCTCCCCCAACTCGACAACCCTTGCTCCAGCCTCATAGGCTCTCTCAGCCGTCTCATCGAGGCTTCCATCATCGACGACTATCACCTCATCCACATATCTCAGGGCTCCCTCAACCACCTCAGCTATGGTCTCCTCCTCATTATAGGCGGGTATGATCGCCGAAACCTTAGGCCTCAAGAACTCCACCCTTTGAGGGCGTAGTCGATGAGCTGTCTAACACCCCTTCTGACGCTCCATCTGGGCTTATAGTTGAGATGCTCCCTTACCCTGGTTATGTCATACTCCATCCGCTTCGTCTCCCCGATTCTCGGTGGTAGATGGGTCACCTCAACCCTCCTCCCAGTCGCCGCCTCCACCTCCTCGCAGACGATCTCGGCGACCCTTCCAACCTCCATGGGTTCTCCACCTATATTATAGGTCTCGAAGCCTCCGCCATGCCTCAAGGCGAGAATTATGGCCTCGACGATGTCCTCTACATGGACGAAGTCCCTGCTGCTGTGGCCGTCGCCGTAGATAGTTAAGGGTTCACCCCTCAATCCCTGCCTCACGAACTTTGGGATCACCGTATCCCACCTGGTGTATAGGCCGACGCCATAGACGTTGCCGAAGCGGAGGATGGTGGCGTCGAGACCGTAGTTCTCATGGTAGGCCTCCACCAGCCTCTCCCCCGCCATCTTCGTCACTCCGTATAGGTTTAGGGGTTTCAGTGGATGTTCCTCGTCGACGGGTAGATATCTCGGCGCCCCATAGACTGCGGCGCTGGAGGCGAAGATTATGCGCTTTACACCTGCCTCGACGGCGGCTCTCAACACCTGGTTGGTTCCATAGATGTTGACGGAGATCGCCTCCTCAGGGTTCTCACTGCAGGCCTTCAATCCAGGTATAGCGGCCAGGTGGATGATGGCTTCCACATCTTGGAAGACCTCCATCAATAGATTGAGATCTCTTATATCGCCGACTATGAGCTCCATCGATCCATCCAAGCCTCTGAGTGGGCCATAATCCCCCCTGGTGAGGTTGTCTATGGAGATCGCCGTGTAGCTCTCCTCTATGAGCCTCCTCATCAGCGTTGAGCCTATGTATCCTGCTCCACCTGTGACGGCTATCCTCATCCCAGGTTCTTCCACCTCCACCTTTAATAGCTCTACGAATAATTCAACGATTGTGGAGAGCCTTATCAGAAGGGTTAAGATGCTCCTCATGGATATGGGCCTCAACGATTATCAGGCGTCAGCCCTCGCCAATCTCCTATACCTCGGCGAGACGAAGGCCTCCATCCTCAGCCGAGCCAGCGGAGTTCCAAGGGTGAGGATATACGGCGTCCTTGAGGAGCTGGCTAAGAGGGGGTTGATACGGATAAAGCCTGGGAGGCCTGCGATGTATTCCCCCATGCCTCCACGGGATGTGATCTCAACCCTCATAGCTGAGGCGAGGGATGAGATGAGGCGTAGGCTTGAGGCCTTGGAGCGATATGCCGAGGAGCTCCTCCCTCTGGCTGAGGACATCTACCTTAAGGGTGGCAGGGTTGAGGAGAGGCCTCCGCTGCTTAGGATCGTCAGCGTTGGGGAGGCATCCCTGGAGGAGACTCGGAGGCTATACCGCTCTGCGAGGAGGTCTATTAGGGTTTTGACGAGGGCTATGGAGTATCTCCCAGAGGTGGAGGGGGAGCTTAGGGCTGCGGCCTTCAGGGGGGTGGAGGTGAAGATAATCATGATGTCATCGAAGAGACTCAGCGAGGGGGATCGACGTAAGCGGGATGAGATGATTAGGAGGCTGAATGAGGCCCTGGATGGGAGGGCTGAGATAAGGGTGGCAGATGAAGTTGTAATGAGGGGCTGCATAATAGACGCCGAGGTGGGTGGGAGAGCCCTCTTCCTCGTCGAGGAGGTGGGCGTCCCCTTCTTCCTCAGGGAGGCGGCGATAACCTCCCACCCCAGCGTGGTGAGGGGGTTGGCAACCCTCTTCGACCTCATGTGGAGATATGGCTGTAGGAAACCCGATTGAGGGATTCCGTTATAAGTGGCTGCCACTTATAGCCTTGGAGAGGCGGCATGCCCTACTGTCCCAGATGCGGCGAGAAACTCCCAGAGGATGCAAGATACTGCACCAGATGTGGATATAGGCTGAAGCCGAGGATCGGCGTGGAGCTCCATAGATACTGGCTTAGGAGATGCCTGGCCTACCTCATAGATGTCTTCATCGTCTCCATGGCCACCATACTCCTCGGCCTCATCCTCTCCCTCCCCCTCACCTTATCGGCCCTCCTCAGGGGAGGGTGGAGGGGGTGGGGGTTCACCCTCCCCCTATCGACGGGGGTGGTTCAATTGGTTTACTTCACCGTGATGGAGTGGGGTTTAGGCTCAACGGTTGGGAAGCAGCTCCTCGACCTCAGGGTTGAGGGAGTCCATAGCCTCCTCAAAGCACTCATAAGGAATTTAACAAAGCTCCATTTAGGCATCCTAATCCTCGACGTCATCGCTGGACTTCTCATCGGCGACCCAAGGAGGAAGTTCACAGACGCCCTCTCCGAAACCTGGGTTGTTGAGCAGACGGCTCAGAGGGGCTCAGGTTCATGGAGGGATGGTGGAGGGGG
>CAZGKJ010000037.1:0-11397 GCA_964525955.1 uncultured Candidatus Bathyarchaeia archaeon | reverse complement strand
ATCGGTATCTCTTATGATTCCGAAAACTGGGAACTAAATCTTAACTTCGGTTACTGGAGGATTAGAAATCATCTACACAATAGAGGTGCCACACTCAACACCCCCATATTATCCTTATCATTAATAAAACATTTTAATACCTCCATTAACAGCCCTACCAATTAAACAGATCATTGTCCTTCTTTTCCCCCTACGTTTAGTTCATACAAAGTAGTGTTAAGGTTGGAAGGTCGAAAAGTTCAACGATTAAGATCGACATTGGCAAATTTGAAATAGGTCTTTAAGGATAGCAGATCAAAAGATATGCATTGACACATATTAATAGGGTGATAACTTACAATACAGAGCTACAATGGTAAAGTCAGCCATAAAAGCAATAGGTAACATTATCAAAGTATGGTTGTTTACTCTCTTAATATTTAATGGCTCTTTCGCCCAAACGTCGTCAACCACTAACTCTATCGCATCACCTTTTAGTAAAGATACCCTCGAGGCTCCCCCCACTCAACAGCTTAAGGAAGAAGCTGAGGTTCCGATCACCGAAGAAGTGGGTCCTTCAACTATTGAACTTTCCATAGGTCACCATCTTAAGCAGTTTGGCTACGAAGTTTTTGCCAGAATGCCCAAAGTTCTCACTTTCCAAAACATACCTGTAAGCGAGGATTACGTGTTAGGACCTGGCGATAACCTCATTATCTACATATGGGGGAAGCTAAATAGAACCCTGAGCCTTGTAGTTGATAGGGATGGCAAGATCGTTCTTCCCGATGCAGGCATCGTGTATGTTTGGGGTAAATCGTACGGTGAAGCCAAGCGGCTCATAACTGAAAGGCTGCTTGCCCAGTACTCAGGGATCTCAGTCGAAGTGAGTCTCGGAGCACTTAGGACCTTTCCTGTCTATGTGATGGGGGAGGTTTTATTACCGGGGATTTATAGGATAACTCCACTTATAAACCCTATCCAGGTACTTTCACTTGCCGGTGGGCCCAAAAAGACAGGCTCATTAAGGAAGATAAAAATCATAAAAAGTAATGGGAAGGAGATAATTTTTGATCTCTACACCCTTCTTGTTAGAGGGGAGCCTTTACCTTCTATTACCCTCGACGGAGGTGACATTGTATTTGTACCACCAATCGGTGATGTTGTGGGTATTGCAGGTATGGTCAAAAGGCCCGCTATCTATGAGATAAAAGCCAATGAGACCCTCCTCGATCTCATTGAATTAGCGGGTGGCTTAACTCCTTCGGCTTTCATATATAGGGTTCAAGTTGAGAGGATTATCCAGAACAAGCGAATAGTTGTCCTGGATATCGAATTCAGCGATTATGAGGATTTTAATAGAAAAGCACGCAAATTTCATGTGATGAACGGCGATTTTGTAAATATTTTTCAGATAATCCCAAAGCGGTGGAATTATGTTACAATAGAGGGTAATGTCCATAAGCCCGGTGATTACCAGTTGAAAGAAGGTTGGAGGGTTCTCGACCTTATCCAGGCAGCACTTGGTCTTAAAAAAGGGACTTATCTTGATAATGCTGAACTCCTGAGATATACGGGAGAAGGGAGGAGAAAATTGATATCCATCAATCTTCGAAAACTACTCGAGGGAGATTCAACCCAAAATATAAAGCTTGAAGAATGGGATATCCTGCGAATCTATTCCGAAAATGAAGTGATACCCGTCGATTCGGTAACCATAATGGGTGCCGTTTTCAAACCCGGCACATACAGGTTATTGGGAAATATGAGGTTAAGAGACCTCATATTTATGGCCGGTAATTTAAAACCAGAAGCAGAATCCACATATGCTGAACTTTATAGAACCTCCGGAGGAAGGCTCAGCATCATCCCACTCGATCTATCATCTAAGGAGATCCTCAATATGCCACTTATGAGGAATGACATTATTCATGCAAGGTATAAGCCCGAATACTTTGACAGAATCAGTGTTTCTATAAAGGGTAAGGTCAAATACCCTGGCACCTATGTGGTTAGAAAGGGAGAAACCCTCAAAGATCTTCTCAAAAGGGCAGGTGGATTTAAAGAAGATGCATTTTTGGAAGGCATCGTTTTTATCAGAAAGGATCTTAAAGAAATAGAAAAAAGCATGAGCAGTAGGTTATATTCCACCCTACGATCAGAGATTTTAAAGCAAGAATATTGTTCACCCTATCAATATGCGAGCTACACAGGTACAGCAAGACCTGATTTTGAAGCAAGCGTAAAAGTGCGTCAACAGATTCTTGAGAGCCTATCGCAGATCTATCAACCTGGGAGAATCATTGTAGATTTCACTGATACAACAAACTGGAATATAGAACTAAGGGACGGCGATGAAATATTTGTACCGGCTGAATATACCACTGTCCAAGTTTTGGGAGCGGTTTATAACCCCGGGGCAGTCATATATGAAGAAGGTAAGAGCGTTGACTACTACATTAGTAAGGTGGGAGGGCTCACAAAAGATGCCAATAAGGGGTCGATCTATGTTATTAAAAGTTCGGGCTTCGTCGAAAGGTCACCCAAAAGGGTTGACAAAGGTGACACTATAATAGTTCTACCACAACTTAGGATCCCAACACATGTCTGGCTAAGAGATCTAACTCAAATAATATCACAAATAGCCATAATTTTTGTATCTTTATACCAAATTCTGAGGTAATGGAACGTATGGAGATAGAAGAGTTTCCTCTCTCATATTATCTGAAGGTCTTGTATGTACATTGGAAATATATTCTTTTCATTAGCTCAGCAGTCACCTTATTGGCTCTTGGGATAAGTTTCGTTATTAAGCCCACCTACAAAGCGGAAGCTACAGTACTACCACCCATTACTTCGCGATCCAATCTTGGCAAGGCAAGCGGGTTAGGCATAATCTCGCCCGCTATCCCTGGTGTTTCTGAAGCATTGGCAATCCTCAAGAGTAGGAGCCTCAAAGAAGAAATAGTTCGACAGTTTAAACTCGACAGTGTATATAGAGCGGACGATCTGGAGGCAGCGTTAAAGAAGCTGGATAAAAGCGTAAAGATACGTTTCTCAACAGACGAAGGAGTAATAAAGATCGAGGTTCTTGATCACGACCCTGTAAGGGCAGCAAATATCGCTAACTCCTTCATTAAAGGTGCTGAGAAGATAAACGAAGACCTCCAAATCTTCCTTACAAGACCTATGTTGAAAATCGTGGATGAGGCAGTTCCTCCCCAAGAAAAAGATAGACCAAGGAGGAGCATCTTCACACTAATCGGGCTTGTTTTTGGAGTTATTCTATCTGTGGGCCTAGCTTTTATAAAAGAGTCGAAAAGAAGAAGGGTATACGACCTGCAATTGATGAAGTTTGTGACTGGTAAGCAACCGATCCTCATGATACCTAAGATTAAAGATCTGGATAGAAGGATTGAGAACTTTAGAAAACTATGGGTTCCAAAAGATCAGATTGCTTCCTTTGTCTCTTCTTTCTATAGGAAAAGGTTCGACAAGCCAACCTTCCACATTGTTACAAGTAGTAGGAGCCGAGAAGGAAAAACTATTGCTTCCATTCAACTTACTATGATTTTAGCGCAATGTGAAGGTAAGTGTTTGCTTGTGGACTTCAATCATCTAAATCCATGCCTCAAAGATATCTTCTTTGACGAAATCGAGAAGGAACCCAAAGAAGTTACGTTTAATGACGATGTCTCCTGTTATATAATAGAGGGACCTCTCAATGCCCACTTCGATGTTCTTGTTTGGTCCAATCTAGAAAAAGCTCCTATGGAAAGATTTAAAACATTATTAACTCATAAGAATGCGTTAGGAGATTATGCCGCCATAATCTTAGATTGCCCTCCATTACTGGAATCACCGGATTTGGCAAAAACATTTGAAGCGGCAGACATGGTATACATAACAGTTGCACTCTTCCAAAGTTATGCGGATGATCTGAGAGCGGTTATGCAGGTGCTGGATAATCTCGATATCAAAAACTACGGCTTCATAGCTAATGGGGTGACCAAAACTTTTAGCTTTTAAATTTAAAACGTTGGAAAGAATAATTAAGCAAACTGCCAAAGGTGCTGGGATAACTCTTTTAGGTGATATCCTGGGTAAAGTAACATATCTCATAAGTCAAATCGTTGTAGCGAGATTGTTGGGAGCCAAAGCGTTCGGTATCTATGCATTGAGTTTGGCCATATTCAATATTGTCCAAACCCTATCAAGGATGGGGCTCTCACAGGGTGTTCTCAGGTATGTCTCTATATATAGTGGTATTGGAGATAAAGCAAAAGTTAAAGGAACAATTATAGAGGCCACCCTCACATCCCTTCTGTTAGGAGTAACTCTCGGAGCTGCCACCTTTTTCTGTGCTAACATCTTAGCAAAAATTTTAGGCAAACCTATACTCATCGATACTGTCAGAATTGTATCATTTGGTATACCATTTATGGCTTCAATGATGGTGGCTCTCGAAGCAACGAGAGGGTTTAGGAAAATGGAGTATTTCGTGTATGTGAAAAACATCATACACCCTATGGTTAACCTAACAGCTATTATTCTACTATATTGGTTAGGGCTTCGGTTACTTGGAGCATTAGCTGCTTGGGTGCTATCTGCCATTGTCGGATTTATATTTGCCCTCTATTTTATAAAAAGGGAGTTACCGGAATTCTTTAGGATTAAAGCATGTTTCAACCTCATAGAGTTGCTAAAGTTTTCAACTCCATTAGCATTTGTGGGAATATTGCAAATGCTATTTATGCGGACCGATATTTTTATGTTGGGTTATTTTCGCTCATCTACCGAAGTGGGAATTTATAATGCTGCCACACAGATTGTTATTATACTGGTCATGCTTCTGATGGCTTTCAACGCTATATTTGCACCGATAGCTGCTCATTTACATAATAGTGGGAAAATTCATGAGCTTAACGATCTCTTCAAAGTAACGTCAAAGTGGATATTTATTTCCACAGCCCCAATATTCATCGTGATAATCATATCCGCAAAGGATATACTCAACATTTTTGGACCAAAGTTTATAGAAGGTGTACCCGCCCTTATAATGCTGGCAACTTTCAACTTTATAAGCATCAGTATAGGGCCAGTCACACAAGTACTCATTATGTCCGGCAAACAGAGGGTTGAACTTTACAACTCTATCTTTGGATTTATTCTAAATGTAGTGTTTAACTTTCTCTTTATACCCAACTGGGGGATAAAGGGGGCTGCCTTAGCAACTGGTGTCAGTATACTGGTGATCCACCTGATGAGATTGATTCAGATCCGCTCCCTCTTATGTTTGTGGCCGTTTAGCAAAAAGCACTTAAAAGGGGTCACTGCTATGATGGTTGCTACTTTTGTTGCTATACTTTATCGAAGATTCCCGGCCCTGGGTTTTGGTTACCCCTATTCATTAGTCACTACTGTCATCATAGTGGGTACCATATTTGTGGGGATACTTTTATTATTGCGGTTGGATGAAGAGGACCAAATCATCCTAAATGCGTTAAGAAAAAGAAGATAGGCATGGCATGAAATATAAAGTTGCGATCATCACAGGAACTCCGGATTGGCATCGTCCAGAATTTTACCAAAAGATGGCGATTCATCCCAGGATAGACCTAAACGTATACTTCTGTTCACGGCAAGCTCTGAATGGCAGATTACTGTATGAAGCATTCCGGGTTACTGACGGCAACTGGGGGATCAATCTGTTGAAAGGTTATAAATATAAAATTTTGCGCAACTATTCTCCGAGAAAACCTACCTTTGGGCGAACCAAGCTGTTTAGCCACGTTAACTTAGGGATTTGTGCTGAAATAAGGAAAAAGAGGTACGATGCTGTAATCATAACCATGTGGAATGATATAACATATTGGATAGCAGCCATCACCTGTAAGCTGCTGAGGATACCGTTTCTATTTGCTGGCGATTCAACAATCCTAACAGAGGAGAATAAACCCCTGTGGAAAAGGAAGCTAAAGCAATACCTTCTGGGTGAACTTCTATTCCCTATGGCTTCAGGATGCCTTTATCGGAGTGAATTGAACCGCCAATTCTACCGCTATTACGGTGTGCCAGACGATAGATTGTTCTTTTACCCTCTATCAGTTGACTATGAGAGGTACTTTACCTTATATCAAAGGCTACGAAAAGAGAGAGGAAGGATACGTGCTGAAGAAGGTCTATCCGACGATACATTCGTTATTCTATTTGTGGGAAGATTATCAGAGGAGAAGCGTCCATTCGATTTATTAAGAGCTTACCAAAAGGTTGAATCCCCGAACAAAGCTCTTCTAATTGTAGGGGATGGCAAACTTAAACGGGATATCGAGAGCTACATTAAATATGAAGGGGCACAGGATGTCCATTTATTGGGTTTTAAACCTCGGCCTGAAGTACCTAAGTTTTATATTATGGCGGATGTACTTGTTTTACCCTCAAGTTATGAACCTCATGGAGATGTTGTAAAAGAGGGAATGTGCTTTGGTCTACCGGTAATTGTATCCGATAAGGTGGGTGCATCTGTAGATCTCGTCAAACATGACGAGAATGGCTTCATTTATCCGTGTGGGGATACGGAAGCGCTCACCCTATACCTTAACCTGTTAGCGAATGATTCTCAAAAAAGGAAGGTATTTGGAGAGGCTTCCCTTAGGATTATCAAAAATTGGGATCATAATAAAGCGATCGATGGATTAATTCAGGCCTTGGATTATATTTATAAGAAAAGGAATGAGTAGTGTAGTAGTAATATTTTTCTTGTTGCTTTTAGGAGCTCTCTTTCTATCCTATCGATTGAGTGGCGGAGCATTTTCTGTGAGCTTCTTGGTAATGCTCTATATGGGGTTCCTCTATCTTGGGGCGTTACGTTTTTACTTTAAGGAAGGGCATTATACTTTTATTTTCGTCTTCATAATGGTGTGCTTCTACCTACTCGGAATGCTTATAGCAAGTAAGGCGATACCCTTCAAGAGAAATCTCCATCCCAATGAGCCACTCAAACTGTACAGCCCCCTACATACTTCGGTGCTGAAAATTTCATTATCTATAGTGTTTATCTTGGCTTTAGTAGTTGCCTTCTATAGGGTGAAAGTGTTCGGTATGCCACTGCTTGCTCAGACTTGGTATACTATTGGTATACGAAGTACCACTGGTGTAGTCAATAGATTGATGTACAATGTGGGGGTGGTCAGTTTGGTTATTATAGCTTTGATAACGTACGCACTCTATAAATCAGAAAGAGAGAAGTTCTTTCTATTTATGTCGCTTATGTCCTTCATCTGTTACGAAGGGTTTGAGATACTACAAGGAGGGAAATCCGCCGCCGTTATGCCGCTCGTTTTAATTGGTATGACCATCTTCTATGCCAACCGCAAAACCCCTAAAAAATTTATGATAGCATTCGGAGTGATAGTTTTGGCCTTGATTCTGTTCATCGGAGTTTTTTGGGCTGGCATCCCCTCTTTGTACAGGATCGTCGAACTTTATTATGAGCGGCTAACAAATAGAGCCATACTTCATTTAGACTACCTTCTTTATAATTGGGCCCCTGATCATCACTATCAATTTGGTAGAACCATTATCTTAGAAGTAAAGAGGATCATTGCACAGGTGACTTCAACCCCCAAGGAGCCACTTTTCAACGAAATTGTAGGTAATTTAAAAAAGGGATATCCCACGAACCTTGTTACGGGGTTATCGCCAGAAATTTCCATATTCGGTATGGGGTTTGCTAATTTTGGTATCGTGGGTGCTATCCTGACTGCTGTGATCTTTGGGTTTGTTGTTCAATGGCTTAACTTATGGCTATTATCCAGAGGGGCTGCGGATGTATTTTCGTTCATAGTATGTGTATACTTTATGTTTAAGTTGTTAGGTTTAGCCAGAGGGGGAAATATATTAATAAGTTTCGAGAAGTTCCTATTTGAGGTCACTCCAGTGTTCACCTTCATATTATTCAGCTATATGTACTTAGCTTTGCTGTGGCCATCAACTTTAATATGGAGAAAACTTAGTTATGGGGCATAAACCTAAAGTGCTACTTCTGCACAGCGAAATATCTCCATATAGGTTACCACTATTTGAGGAACTATCTAAGCACTTTGATTTACATGTCTACTTTTGTAAACCTAAGGCAAAAGGTCGATTGTGGGGAGCTTCAACCGAAGGCTATTCTTTTAAAAATAAGGTACTGAAGTCCATAAGTGTAGGGCCATTGATAATTAATTATCTTTTACCATTCGAGTTAGTATTTTATAATTATCAGGTATATATTATAGACGATGATCCACGGCTTACGTTATCAAAGATGTCGATATTTTTAATGGCTAAACTGCTCAGAAAATCCATCATTATATGGTCGGGAGTTACAGAGGATGGCTACTATGGCAAGACGAAGAATTTTGTAAGTAAGTGTTTATTTGCTCCGGTTAGACGTTTCACCTATCAACACGTGGATGCTTTTCTTGCCTATGGACACAAGACGGCAACCTTTTTGACTAAGAATCAAGTATCTCCTCACAAGGTTCATATAGCTGCTCAAGCAGTACCTATGGATGACTTCACCCCATATTTGGGTCATATCGATAAAGAAAGGTTAAAAAAGGCGATGGGTTTTACAGATAAAAAGGTCATCCTATATGTGGGGTATCTCATCAAACGCAAAGGAGTAGCAGAGCTTATTGAGGCCTTTAAGCAATTGAATCGTAACGATACGGTACTAATCATAGCGGGAGCTGGTAGAGAAGCCAGTCACATTAAGTCTTTAGCTGCCGGACAGGAGAATATTTATTTCCCTGGGTATATTGAGGGAACAGAAAAAGCCCGATATTACGCTATTGCTGATATTTTTGTTCTACCTAGTTATGTAGATTCTTGGGGATTAGTTATAAATGAAGCTATGATGTTTGGGTTGCCAGTTATCACAACTACAAAGGTAGGTGCAAGCGAATTAATTAAAGATAATGGTATCATCATAAACCCAGGTGATGTTGTAGCATTAAAAGATGCTATGAAGCGCATGTTGGACGATGATGCGTTAAGATACAAAATGGGTGTCAGGTCTAAAGAGATTATTAAAGATTACACAATTCAGCAAGCGACAAAAACTTTTATAAGGGTGATCCATGAAGTATTAATGAATGCTAACCGCTGAGATGAGAATTCTAATAGATGAAGGTCTATCAGCATTAACTAAACTCACAGGGATTGGACATTATAGCAGGGAATTGGCCAAACACTTAAAAGGTAGAGTAGAAAAAGTTGAGCTAACCAATTATTTCTATTTAAAAGTTTTACCCAGAGTATTTAGAAGGTATTCTTATTTATGCTTGTCGAACCTTAACATGCTAAAAGGGTTTGATGTAATCCATTTTACGAATTATTATGTTCCGCCATTTAAACTAAAACCCAGATATATAGTTACATTACATGATTTTACGCCTTTTGTTCTCCCAGAAGCTCTACCCAAGAACTATTTTTTATATATAATAAACGCTATGAGAGTAGCAATCACTAAAGCTGATGGAATCATAGTATTTTCAGAATATGCCAAAGTTGAGCTACAACAGTACCTAAACTTTCATGACCTATCCAGGGTACATGTCTGTTATAATGGTGTTAGAGATACTTTCTTAAAGAAAAGGAAAGCCCCTATCGATCAGCTAAAGATGTTAGGTTTAACTCCTTTCAAGTACTTGCTATTTGTGGGAACACTGGAAAAACGAAAAAACATTACATGGGCTTTGAAAATCTTCAAAACGTTAAATCTAAAAGACATAAAATTCGCCTTAATAGGCAAACCGGGGCCCGGCTTTGAAGAAATTAAGTGTCAGCTCGACCATAAATCCATAATTTACTTCGGCTATTTAGAGGATGAGAAGCTTGTAGCAGCTTATGATTACGCTATCGCCTTCGTGTTCCCATCGTTATATGAGGGTTTTGGAATACCACTTGTTGAGGCTATGGCACGTAATGTACCCATAATTGCTACAAACATACCCACAAATTTAGAACTCAATAGCCGGCATAATAATCAATTTTTCATCTTCGAATTGGGTGATGCAGATAACTTTGTATACAATGTTTTGACCCTTGTAAGCAATTTCGATGATATTAGGAGCACGCTGGATTATGGTGATCTCTCGATGTATGATTGGAGAAATGTGGCCACTCAGCATTTGAAAGTATACGAACAGGCTTTAAAATGAGGATACTCTTCATTGCATGTAGGGTGCCGTACCCTCCACTTCGAGGTGATCAAGTGCGATGTTTCCATTTCTTAAGAATTTTAAGTAAAAGGCACCATGTTACATTAGTTACCCCTGTTGTAGCCCCTATAAATGAACACATACGTCAGATCGTCCACCAGTTATGTGGACGTTGGCTACCCATCTACAAACATTCATCACAGATAATTACTTCTCTTATCCGTTACCCTTATTCTCCACTACCGCTACAGGTTTTGTACTTTCACCTACCTGCGTTTAAAAAACAGATACAAAGTCTGCTACAGAAAGAGACATTCGATGTTGTGCATGTCCAACTTGCTCGTATAGCTCCTATCGCTGAGGAACTGTATAATATTCCCAAAGTATTAGACTTCATAGATGCTCTTTCTTTGAATATGCGATACCGTGGCTTACAAACACGGGGGCCTTTGAAGTGGTTTTTCTATCTGGAGGCTAAACGGATGGCCCACTATGAACGGCATCTTACATCATTATTTGACCAATTGATAGTCTCTTCTCCGTTTGATCAAAAAATTATAGGTTCCTGTAAGACATTGCATGTGGTCCCCAATGGCGTGGATACTAAGGAATTCCCATACATCGAGAATGAACGAAAGGACAATCTCATCATATTCACTGGACGTATAGGGTATTTTTTCAATACCCAGGCCGCTGTTTATTTCGCTACTAAGGTTTTTCCTATAGTTCTACAAGAAGTGCCGTCAGCTCGCTTCCTTATCGTAGGTGCTGATCCCCCACGTGCAGTACAACGGTTAGCTAATTTACCCAATATAGAAGTTATCGGTTACGTACCCCGTATTCACTCGTATTTATCTAAGGCCACAATAGCTGTAGCCCCTGCACAGATAGGTACGGGTATCCAAAACAAAGTATTGGAAGCCATGGCGTCCGGCACGCCAGTGGTGGCGACATCCCATGTCTTGAAAGGTATCGAAGCCAAGGATGGTGAACATCTTCTGGTGGCAAATGACTCCTACCAGATGGCCTACCAAGTAATCCGGCTACTACGCGATTCGGCCCTCCGTTATCATTTAGCTCGTAATGCTCGGCAATTAGTGGAAAAGAAATATTCTTGGGAACATGCGGCAGCGATGTTAGATAGAATATATCATTTAGCAAGGGCCAAGAAAAGGCATACTCAAGGTGACAATTCTATATGACTTTGATC
>CAZGKJ010000036.1:0-11548 GCA_964525955.1 uncultured Candidatus Bathyarchaeia archaeon | reverse complement strand
AGCCGAGGTCATAACCAGCTTCGAAGACCTCAGACCAGAAGACCTCGGCTGGGCTAAGGTTGTTGAGGAGCGTAAGATCGGTGAGGACAAGATGGTCTTCGTAGAGGGATGCAAAGACCCCAAGTCAGTCGCCGTCCTCATAAGGGGAGGCTTGGAGAGGGTTCTCGACGAGGCTGAGAGGGCGATGGATGACGCCATCTCAGTAGTCGCAGACGTGATCCAAAAGCCGAAGGTTGTTCCAGGAGGCGGCGCCGTCGAAGCGGAGCTGGCGAGGAGACTGAAGAGCTACGCCGTCAAGATCGGAGGCCGTGAGCAATTGGCCATCGAGGCCTTCGCCGACGCCTTGGAGGTCATACCCAAGACCCTCGCCGAGAACGCTGGACACGACGTAATAGACACCATGGTAGCCCTGAGGGCGGCCCATGAGAAGGAGGACGGATTCAAGATGGGTATCGACGTCTATACAGGTGAGATCGTCGACATGGTTGAGAAGGGAGTCCTCGACCCAGCATGGGTGAAGGAGCAGGCCATAAAGACTGCAACCGAGTTGGCGTCGATGGTGCTAAGGATCGACGACGTAATCGCAGCCGTCAGGGAGAAGGAGGAGGAAGAGGAGAAAGGCCCAGAAGAAAAGGAGGAGGAAGAGGAACTATAGCCTTCTTTTATTCCCTTTTAAAGATTAATCCTTTATATTTGTAAAAAGAGTTAAGCTGAATATGCTCATATCAAATACTTTCTCTGCTTAAACTCTGCTTGCTTGCCATCGTTCCACTGACTGACTGGTCTATAATATCCTGTCACCCTGCTGAAAACTTCACATTCAGCGCCACAATATGGACACTTCCAAACCTCGCCGCTTATGTATCCGTGAGTTGGACATATACTGAAGGTTGGTGTATATGTGATGTAGGGCATTCTGAAGTTGCTGCAAATTCTTCTGATAAGTTTTGATATACCTTCCCAATAACTGTTAGATTCTCCAGCCCATATGTGAAACACTGTGCCACCAGTGTATAGGGTCTGAAGCTGATCCTGATGTCTCAAAGCCTCGCCAAGAGATAGATTGTGATCGACAGGTAGATGGGTGCTGTTGGTGTAGTATGGCTCAGCCTTGGGTAAATATTTCTCATTTGCAACGATTATGTCAGAGAACCTCTCCTTGTCGATTTTAGCCAGCCGATAGCTACATCCCTCCGCTGGAGTTGCCTCTAAGTTGTAGATGTTGCCAGTCTCCTCTTGATACTCTGACAGCCTTTCCCTCATGAATTTCAGCACTCTGATAGCGAAGTGCAACCCCTCCTTGTCAGCTATTGACACGCCCAGGAAGTTAAGACAGGCCTCATTCATGCCGACAAGCCCTATTGTGCTGAAGTGGTTCTTCCAATAGGCGCCAAATCTCTGCTTTATGCCAGATAGATAGTGTCTCGAATATGGATACAGACCATTCTCAGTGAAATGTTCAAGTGTCTTACGCTTTATCTCAAGACTCTCCTTAGCGAGATACATCAATCTCTCAAGTCGCTCGAAGAACTCATCATCATCCTTGGAGAGATAGCCTATCCTTGGCATGTTTATCGTCACGACTCCGATTGATCCTGTAAGGGGGTTCGAACCGAAATAGCCTCCACCTCTCCTGACAAGCTCCCTGGTGTCAAGCCTCAGACGACAGCACATAGACCTGACATCCTCCGGCTTCATGTCGCTGTTGATGAAGTTGCTGAAATAGGGTGCACCATATTTGGCCGTCATCTGCCAAAGCTTCTCGAATTCCCACTCATCATTCCAGTCTCTTGTCACATTGTATGTTGGTATTGGAAAAGTGAATATGCGTCCCTTGGCATCGCCCTCCATCATCACCTCACAGTAGGCCCTGTTGAACATCTCCACCTCATCTTGGAAATCTCCAAAGACATCGTCTTGTAGCTTACCCCCTATGATGACACCCTCATCTTCCATAAACTTGGGCACCTTCAGATCTAATGTAATATTGGTGAATGGGGTCTGACCACCTACTCTGGTAGGCACATTCATGTTGAAGAGAAACTCCTGCAAGGTCTGTTTGACCTGCTCGTAATCAAGGTTGTCATATGCTATAAACGGTGCAAGATAAGTATCAAAGTTGCTTAAGGCCTGTGCCCCTGCGGATTCTCCCTGCAACGTGTAGAGAAAGTTCACGACTTGACCTAATGCAACCCTGAAATGCTTGGGAGGTCTGCTCTCTATTTTGTTGCCTACGCCACCAAAACCCTCTAACAGGAGCTGCCTTATGTCCCATCCCACGCAGTAGGTTGCCAGGAATCCAAGGTCGTGTATGTGAAAGTCTCCGCTTATGTGTGCCTTCCTTATCTCAGGTGGATAGATTCTCATCAGCCAGTATTGGCTCACAATTCTTGCAACGATGTAGTTGTTGAGTCCCTGGATGCTGTATCCCATATTTGCATTTTCCTTCACATACCAGTCAAGATTATCGATATACTTATCGATCATATCTCCCGACTCAAGCAGAAAAGCCAGCTCCCTGACCTGTTGACGCTGTTTTCTATAGAGAATGTACGCTCTTGCAACCTCATAGTATCCTGCCTCCATAAGGGTGTTTTCAACCAAGTCCTGTATCTCCTCAACCGTGGGAACACCGTCTTCCCCAAACTTCTCATAGAGCTTCTCGATAACCCTTCCAGAGAGCCTCTTTGCTATCTCACCATCCTTTTCGCCAACAGCGTTAAATGCCTTAGTTATAGCTCTTATTATTCTCCCCTCATCAAACTTAGCAAGACGACCATCCCTCTTCCTAACAAAGGCAGGATGCCTCATTGAATGCACCTCAACCCCCTTCGGCCATATATTTGCATGCAAATTCGTTTACATGCATAACCGCAAGAAAATTAGTAGGCAAGCTTCTAAAATAAGCATTTTCTTCCTTCATTTCCTATCATCTTACCTAATTTTTTAACAGGAAATTTTTTAAGCGGAATTCTCTCAACTCCACTTAGGAATGAGGCTGCACCTATGCATGCATGCAAATATGCGAGAATGTGAGGTGAATCCCGATGGTTGGAACGGATAATCCACATGCCGTTTTAAAAGAAGTGTTGAGCCTACTTAAAAAGGAATCGATTGCATCTATAACAGACATCGAGAGGGCTATCGGTGTCGGCAGAAATTGGTTATCAGGTTTCCTCGCCGCATTATATGCCTTGGATTTGCTTAAGTGTAAGGGTACGAGAACTCACAAACTCTTTATGATAGGAGATTATGAGAGGATTAAGGAATATCTTGGAGATGTTTAGATTGTCTCAGATTTTTGTTATGGAGGTGGATGTTTGACCGTCATCATCTGCCTCGTGGGCAACTATCTCCAGAGGCCCTTCGACGGTGTCAGGTATTGGAGCCGCCGTATGGGGATAACGAGGCTCTACCTCCTCTACAGCAACGTGGAGGCTGAGGATGAGACGGCCGTCTTCTCCTACATGTCGAGGAGGAACGCCGAGGATCTGAGGAGGAGGCTGGAGATCCTCGACCCGATAATGGTCGGCTATGACCCGATGGATCATAAGGATGTGTTTAAGAAGCTCTACGGCATCGTCTCCAGGGCGAGGGATGAGGGGGAGGAGGTTCTCATCGACATCACATCAGCCACAAACGTCGCCCAGGGAGTCGCCCTCACCGTCGCCCTGATGTTCAGGAATACGAGGGTCTACACGGTTCCATCGAGGAGGCCAGCCTGGTATGTTCGGGGTAGGATCGGCGAAAAGGAGTTTGAGGAGTGGTTTGAGAAGGCCAGAAATCAGCCAAGCCTCGAACCGATAGAGATCAGGCTGCCAGGCTACAGGCTTGAGCCGAGGACTAGGTATGAGGAGCGTGAATGGGAGATGGAGAAGAGGCTTCTCGTCCTCCTACGTGAGCATGGTGGAGCGGCAGGCTCCATCAGCGAGATCATCCGCTGGTTCGGATACGCTGAGGCGACGTCGACGCTGAGGAACCGCTTCAGCCGCATCGTTCGGAGGCTTGAGCTTAAGGGTCTCATAGAGAGTGAGAAGGGGGCGAAGATGAAGGCGATAAGGCTGACGGACTTCGGGGACATACTCGCAGAGGCCCTCAGCGAGGGGGAGTTTGAGGCATAGGCGGAACCATTTAATCCTCAGGGGTCAACTCTATTGGGATGCTGCTGCAGGTCACCCTGACACCGGCTGAGGGGAAGAGGCTGATAGGGAAGGCCATAGCGAAGATGGATGTCGTCCAGAGGGCCATGAAGGAGGGAATAATAGCCATAGCCACCAGCACGACGACAGGCTATGTCCTCGAGGAGCTCCTCGGCGTCGAGGTCGATAAGGGGATGTTCACAGCAGGCGTCGTCACGGCGAGGGGATGCTGCGTCACCGACCCTAAAGGCCGAGGCCGATACCACGTCATCGACCACGGCGAGGTTAAGACGATGGGCCTCGAAGAGTTGATCGCCGTTCTGGAGCAGATGGATTCGGATGATGTCTTCATAAAGGGGGCGAACGCCATCGACCCCTACGGCTCGGCGGCCATCTTCCTCGGCTCCCCAAAGGGTGGAACAATAGGCGCAGCCATAGGATACCTCACAGCGAAGGGGGTGCACTTCATCATCGCCGCAGGCCTCGAGAAGCTTGTTCCCTACCCCCTCGAGGATGTGGCGGCGAGAACCGGTATAGGTCGAGTGGACATCTCCCTGGGTATGCCCGTAGGCCTGATGGTTGTCCACGGCGAGGTAGTCACCGAGATAGAGGCCTTCAGACTGCTGACAGGCGTCGAGGCCACGCCGATAGGGGGCGGCGGCATAGACGGCGGCGAGGGCTCCAAGACCTTCATCATCGAGGGGGATGGGAGGGCTGTGAAGGAGACCTATGAGCTGCTGCTAGAGATTAAGGGGGAGCCCCCACTGAGGACGAGGACGATGAGATGCAGCGATTGCTGGGCCAACTGTAAGTATAAGGAGTTGGAGGGTTAGCTCCAACTTTTTATGGCCTCAACTCAATTCATATCGGGTATGGTTGTAACCCCTCCCTGGGAGATTGAGCGCACCATCCACATCAGGGCTGTGGAGGAGACAGACCCAGAGTATGGATGTCCACCGGATAGGAGGCCGCTGAGGGATCACATCCGATTCGGCATCATAAATCTCGACAAGCCCCCTGGGCCGACGAGCCATGAGGTTGTCACCTGGGTTAAACGTATGATGGGTCTCGACAAGGCTGGACACGGCGGAACCCTCGACCCGAAGGTTACGGGGGTTCTCCCCATAGCCCTGGAGGATGCGACGAAGGTTGTTCAAGCCCTGCTCTCAGCGGGGAAGGAGTATGTCTGCGTCATGAGAACCCACGATGAGGTGGATGAGCATCGGGTCGTCGAGACCCTGAAGCTCTTCGAGGGCCGAATCTATCAGAGGCCTCCGGTTAGGTCTTCGGTTAAGCGTAGGCTGAGAACCAGAACCATCTACAGGATAGAGTATCTGGAGGGAGATGGGAGAAACTGGCTCTTCAAGGTCGCCTGTGAGAGTGGAACCTACATCAGGAAGCTCTGCTACGACGTCGGCGAACTCCTCGGCTGTGGAGCCCACATGCATGAGCTTAGACGAATCCGAAGCGGCCCCTTCACGGAGCGTGACATCGTCACCCTATACGACCTCGCAGACGCCATGGCGCTCCTCAGGGAGGAGGGGGATGAGGAGAGGCTTAGGGGTCTCATACATCCCATGGAGGACGCCTTGAAGCTGCTGCCTAAGATCTGGGTTAGGGACTCAGCCGTCGAGGCCCTCTGCTCGGGGGCCTACCTCGCAGTGCCAGGCATACTGCAGCTTGAATCCGGCATCAGGAAGGGCTCGATGGTGGCTGTGATGACGCTGAAGGGGGAGGCCGTCGCACTGATGAGGGCTGAGATGTCGACGGAGGAGATCCTCGAGGCTGAGAGGGGGATCGCAGCCACACCGATGAGGGTCTTGATGCCACGTGGAGTCTACCCCCGAATGTGGTGAGCCCCTTGGAGCATTACTACGCTGAGAGGCCCTCCTCGAAGATGAGGCTCGCCCTCATCAAGTGTAGGCTTAGAGACATCGAATTCGAGTTCATCACAGCCTCAGGAGTCTTCTCCCGAAAGCGCATAGACCCTGGGACAAGACTCCTCATAGAGTCCATGGAGCTCCCTGAGAGGGGTAGGGCCCTCGACGTCGGATGCGGCTACGGACCCATAGGGATAGCGGCAGCCAAGTTCAGACCTAAACTCCAGGTCTGGATGGTCGACGTGAACGAGAGGGCTGTCGCCCTCGCCAGGGAGAACGCAAGGAGGAACGGAGTCGGGAACGTGAGGATACTCCAAGGCCACCTCTATGAACCCCTCAGGGGTAGGAGGTTCGACGTCATCCTCAGCAACCCACCCTTCTCAGCGGGCTTCAAGAGGGTTGTTAAGCCCCTCGTGGAGGAGGCTAAGAGGCATCTGAAGATCGGGGGCTCCATACAACTCGTCGTGAGATGGGCTAAAGGCGGGAAGGCCCTCGCATCCCTCCTCGAAAAGCAGTATGGAGGATACAAGGTTCTAGCAAAAGGCGGCGGATACAGGGTGCTGAAAGCAGAGTTAAAGCCACCCTAACCCAAGATGCATAGCTCCCTAAAGTATATAGCCCTCCATCAAGGAGGTCTATCTTGAAGCCCGGTCGTCTAGCTGGACAAGGATGGGGGGCTTTGGACCCCTCGACGGGAGTTCGAATCTCCCCCGGGCTACGTTAAGCCTATTGAAGTTTACTATGATCGCCTGCTCTCAGTCTCTTGGTCTTCTGTCTCTCTCATCCCAGTAGGGTCTTGTTCTTAGGTATTGTATCTTCGCCTTTAGGAGGTCTTTGTAGAATTCCTCCTCTTCTCTATGCATCTTTGAGAGAATCCTGTAGGCTGTTATTGGGCCTATGCCGTAGACTTGGAGGGCGATGATGGCTCTCCGCCCATAGGAGAGGGCGAGGTCGGCCCGCCTTCTGGCTTCTCTTAGGAGCTCCTCCTCATCTCCGAGGAGCTCCTCACCCCTCCTCCACCTCTCCATCAGGCTATGAAGCCTCTCAGGGTCTTCATGCTTCTCCAGGGGTGTGAGGAGGCCTGCAGCTCCGGCATCTGAGTCTATCCTCCAGTATTCGATGAGGTTTGGAACCGCGTAGATGGGGCCATTGAGATGAATGGGGTTTCCAACACACTTAGGTTTTATATATCCTTCGAGAGGGAGGTCTTTATTCGATCAGGGTTGAGCGTGGAGGGACCCATCTGGATAATGAGGGACTACGCTAAGTGCAGCGGCTGTCGACGCTGTGAGATCGCCTGCAGCCTACACCACGAGGGCCGAATCTGGCCTGAGGCCTCGAGGATCAGGATATTCATGCTGGTCCCTGGGTTGGAAGTGCCCCACCTCTGCGCCCAGTGTGACAACCCCGCCTGCGTTGAGGCCTGCCCCGTCGGGGCAATTTCCATAGATGAGAAGCTTAAACGGGTGGTTGTCGATAGGGAGAGGTGCACGGGATGTGGAGCCTGCGTCGACGCCTGCCCTGGGAGGGTTCCACACATCCATCCGACGGAGAACTACGCCCTAATCTGTGACCTCTGCGACGGCGACCCCCAGTGCGTGAAGGTCTGCCAGGAGGGGCGTTGGAACTGCCTATACGTTGTGAGGAGGGACCCCTCCGTCTCCTACGACCTCTACGCCAAGAGGCCTGAGGAGGTGACGAGGGAGCTCGCCATCCTCCTCCTCGGGGAGAGGGGTAAGGAGGTGATATAGTTGAGGGGTTATGCAGGTAAATTCCTGGAGGTCGACCTCTCCTCCGGCGATGTTAGGGAGGTGAGGTTCCCGGAGGAGGTTCTGAGGGACTACATCGGGGGGAGGGGATTAGCAGCTAAGGTTCTATGGGATCGACTTGGAGACCGTTGGGAGGAGGTCGACCCCCTGGGGGAGGAGAATATGCTGACGGTCTTCGCAGGCCCACTGACGGGATACTTCCCAGGGGGGAGGGTCTGCATCTCAGGTAAGTCTCCACAGAGCAATGGGATCACGGGCTCAACGATGGGGGGTGAATTCGGCGTAGAGTTGAGATGCGCCGGATACGACGGCCTCATCATCACGGGGCGGGCTGAGAGCCCGGTCTATCTATTGATCACCGATGAGGGCTGTGAGATCAGGGATGCCAGCCATCTATGGGGCCTCGGCTCCATAGAGCTTCTGAAGAGGCTGAATAGGGAGGTTAGGGAGGAGCTTGAGTATAGACACCCAGGGAGGAGGGAGTGGCGGGAGCCGGCTGTCATCCATATAGGGCCTGCGGGTGAGAGGCTTATAAGGGTGGCCGCAGTCGTCGGGAAATACAGCCATGCAGGAGGCTACGGAGGATATGGAGCAGTTATGGGGTCGAAGAATCTCAAAGCCATAGCCGTCAAGGGGACCGGCCCCCTTCCGGAGCCGGCTCATCCTGAGAGGGTGTATGAGCTCATCGATAGGGTCTGCCAGCTATGCTTCGCCAGCGACATGCTTAGGAGATGGGGGACTGGATACCTCGGCTATGAGGTGGGATATTCGCTGAGCTCGGAGCCTGTCCGGAACTGGCAGGAGGAGTGGCATGACAGACGTGAATACGGCGTGGACCGATTCGAGCAGAGGCTCTGGGTTAAGCGCTACTGGGCAGACTTCGGATGCCCCACCTCCTGCCTGAAGCTCACCACCATCAGAACCGGACCCTATAAGGGGGCTATAACGGACAATCCAGACTACGAGCTCCAGGCATATCTCGGGACGAATCTAGGAATCTTCGATCCAGAGGCGAACGCCTATCTCTCCTCCCTCATCGACGAGCTCGGCTTCTGCGGAATCCAGACCGGAAATCTACTGGGGTTCACCGCCGAGCTGTATCAGCGAGGAATCCTCACCGAGGAGGATTTAGGCTTCAAACTTGAGTGGGGGGACACCGATGCCTTCGCCAAGCTCATCGATCTAATCGTCAAACGGGAGGGCGTGGGCGACATACTGGCTGAGGGAACCTATAGGGCTGCGCTTAAAATCAGTGAGATGAAGGGCGTCGATGCGCTGAGATACGCCGTTGTGGCTAAGGGGATCGGGATAGGAGCCCACGGCATCAGGAGCGGTAGGGATTATCCCGTGATCCACTCCTACTGCTGCTCGGTTCAGGGTGGAGACCACACATCTATCGCCTACACGCCGATAAATGCGCTGAGGAGCGAGCTGACGACAATCCTCCACGACTCAGGGGTCTACTGCATGTTCAACATCTATCCTCCAGGGGTTCTCGACCTCCTATGGGACTTCTTCACCGCCGTCCGAGGCTGGAAGCTCGATCCGGAGGAGTGGTATTCAACCCAGGCCAGGAGGATCATCCACATACAGAGGGCGGCCCTACTCCTCGGAGGACCAGATGTGCGTTGGAGACCATGGATAGACGACGTCAACCCGCCGAGGTTCTATGAGCCTCTGCCCACGGGACCATGGAGGGGTAAGGCTCCTAAGAGGAGTGAGGTGGAGGAGGCTGTGAAGCGCTACTACAACGAGATCGGCTGGGATGAGCGGGGTATACCTAAATCCGAGGAGCTCCGGAGGCTTGGCCTGGAGTCGGTGGATAAGAAGCTGGAGGAGATCAGATAACCTTTTTCTATATTTCTGAAGAGATTAGGCTATCTTCCTGAGGGCCTCCTCGATCATCTCCCTCAACTGTCCCTCGGATTTCGCAGCTATGTCGCTATGTATGGCCTCGCCCCTATGGAATATTATGTAGGTTGGGACGCATTTAATCCTGTATCTATAAGCCACCCTCGGGTTTCTGTCGACGTTTATGGTAACGATCTTCATCCTACCCTTATACTCATCCCTCAGCTTCTCAAGGATATACTTCTCCTTCTGGCATGGTGGGCACCAGGAGCCCCAGAACTCGACGAGCACTGGGATATCCGATTTCAGAACCTCCCTATCGAAGTCCCTATCACATATTTCCATCTCCGCCCTCCCCGTCGCCTATGGCCTCGACGGCTCTCTCAACCTCCTCAACCTTAGATATTGGGAATCTCTCCCTATCTGTGATCAGCCTCGGCTTAAAGCCCCTACGCCTCCTGGTTCCAGGCCTATAGACCTCGAGGGTCTCGACGATCCTCTTTTCACCGCTCCACCATGTTCTCGGCCTTATGAGATGGGCCACCTTCTTAATCCTCTCCACGATATGCGGCTGGGTTAGGAGCTCGAACATGCGTCTAATCTCCACCTCCAGCGGAACCTTAGGCGTGAAGCCGAGCTCATTCGGCAGCTTCGTCGATACAACCTCGAAGGGGTGGTAGTCTGCCTCAACCCTCGGATTCTCAACCCGTTGAATCTTCACATCATACCCGAACTCAGCCGCCACCCTTGCGACGGTCTCTGCGAGCTCACTAACCTTATGCAGACCTGAGACCTGGTTTACGACGTCATACTGACCTGGCTCCGGGGGCGATGAGATGAGCCTCACCATACACTCCATCGCATCCTCCAGGGCTATGAAACCCCTGATCTGCTCCCCCTCCCCATAGACCGTCAGTGGCATGCCGAGGATCGCCTGGGCGACGAATCGGTTTACGACGGTTCCAAACCACTCATCGACGTCGAGCCTTGTTCTCAGCCTTGGATCCGCGGCCACCTCATCGGTGTGAACCCCGTAGATGACGCCCTGCATCACGTCGTAAGACCTAAGCCACCAGTATTTGCAGGCCTCGTAGATGTTGAAGGTGTCCTGAACCTTGCTTACGTGGTAGAAGCTGACTGGGTCTCTGGGCGTCAACTCGCCTCCGAGGCTCCATTCACGCCCCCTCCATCTTAGAACGGCATCGGCTGGGAAGAGTCCCTCGAAGAGGGGTCTACCAGTCAGAGGAGCCCCGTATTCGCCGAGGGTTCCCAGCTTTATCAGCGACGCCTCTGGGCATATCTCCTTCATGAGGAAGAGTAGGCCGAGGGTTCCTATGACGTTGTTATACTGAACCTGTATCGCATGGTTGCAGTCGATCATGCTGTAGGGGGCGCTTGGAATCTCGCCGTAATGCACTATGGCCTCTGGCTGAACCTCCCTCATGAACTGCCCCAGCTTCTCCCTGTCGAGGATGTTTATCTTCCTGAATTTGATGTCTATGTCCAGAACCTCCTTGGCGGCCTTCAATCTCTCCTCTATTGGGTAGATGGGCACGACGCTGTGGGCTCCAAGCTCTCTAACCATCTTACGTCTGAGGAAGCAGTCTACTCCGCTGACCTCGCATCCGAGGGCTCCCAGCTTTAGGGCCAGAGTCCAGCCGAGGTAGCCGTCTATGCCGAGGATCATCACCCTCATGTTCTCAAGGAGGTATCCATACTTCGTCGGCCTCCACTCTGGGCACTCCTCGAAGGTTATCGTAGGCTCGAAGTGGCCGAGGTCTGGGAGTCTGGCGCATTCGATGAGGAGGCCTTCACGCTCTATTCTCCTCCTTATGGCTTCCAGGGATTGGCCGCAGGCCCTGAAGTCGACGTTCCCCTTCAATATGGCCGCTGGACAGTTCCAGCAGGT
>CAZGKJ010000035.1:0-11752 GCA_964525955.1 uncultured Candidatus Bathyarchaeia archaeon | reverse complement strand
GCCTCTTGATGATCCGCATTATGATCCGCGCCACCCTTAGGCTTCGAACCTCATCTACAGCCCTCATCGCCAGGTAGAGGAAACCCCTATCCTCTGCATCCAAAACCTTGAAGAGTACACCCCTCCGGAGGGCCCTCCTCCACCAACCCTGGAGGAACTCCCTCGTCAAAGCCACCCTAAACAGCCTCCAGGGCTCAAACCTCTAAACCTATTTTCACTATCTAGGTTATGTTTTTATTCTTAATTTCTTATTTAAAAATTTTGAAACGTCCTTTAGACTCCTTTAGAACCGGGGGTGAGGGAATCACTTAACTAAAAATAGGGCATATCGAATATTTTGAGGTTGAATCGCTCAAAAAGGAGGTCATGAATTCGTTGAAGCTCAGGTTTAAAACCTTCCCAGTCGATAAATCCCCTATACTATTTCACCTATATAACTCCACGTTGGCTGCCCAAACCCTCCTCACCATGCTAGCCCTCCTGAAGCAGGTCTCGGCTACGAGTCTTCAAGGATCGTCAGGAGCGATTGAAGGCTTCCCTGAAGGCTTCCCCTTAACATATAACCTATCTCCCCCCCTTCTACTTTTATCTTCTATAACTCTAATCCTCCTCCTTTTAAAGTCTAAGAAACTTATGAGGATATTAACCCCAATCTTCTTATCCTTAATCATTTATCCCTTTAAAGGGTTAGAAATATCTTCCCTAACCTTATCCTTTATATCTATAATAATGTTTCTTTTCACCCTTAATAATTATAATGGATATTTGCTTTGGTTATTTACCTTATTCACAGGATTTGAACTTCTAACCCTCACATATTGGCTTATACTTCCAATAAGAGTTAGTCCTTTATTAGAAAGATTTGCAATGTTAGAATCTATTATATCTAATGTTACATCTATAGTTTCTCCCTTTATAGGACAATTAACCCTCTTCCTATGGCTATTATCCCCCTTTACAACCGAATTCAATAGACCATCTAAGGGAAAAGAGTCTTCCAAGACCATTTTTACGCTCCTTTTAGGGTTAGGCATTATATTGAGTGTTCAGGCAATCCTCTATCCCTATAGTTCGAGGATAAATCCGCACTCGATCCACATCGGAGCCGACCTTCCAAATTACGTCGAAGCCATGGCTGAGGTAGAGAGGGATCCATGGGCCTCCTTTAAAATTTGGGGGGGTTCTAGGCCCCTGCTTTTCCTCCTCGTCTACTCCCTCTCCGGTTTATTGCACATCGGATCCGATAAGATCCTTAAGTTCTTACCCCTCCTACTGAACCCACTCCTCACTCTCTCGACCTACCTAATGGTCTATATGGCCTCCAAAGACCATAGCTGGGCCTCCCTCTCAGCCCTCCTAACAGCAACGGGCTTCCAGATGACCGTGGGGATGTTCTCCTTCTTTCTCGCAAATCTCTTAGGCCTCGCCTTAATCAACGTCTCCCTCGGCCTCTTATTCGCATCTATGAGGGATAGAAGCCCAACAAAGCTGTTGTTGGCCTCGGCCCTTGGCTCATTAACCCTCTATGTTCACCCCTGGACCACAACCCAATACACCTCAGCCCTGGCTCTCATCGTAATCCTATCTTATCTGAGGAAGAGGGAGCCCGAGGAGATTGCATTCCCCCTCCTCTACCTCTCCATCATCGGGGCTGTTGACCTCATGAAGAGGTTTCTCATAGGGGGTGTAGAGATCTATGGTTCACTATCCTCAGTTCCGCCGAGTCTAAGGGACCTGAAGCATTTTGGCAGATTCACCCTCTTAACCTATCACTACCTGTATCTAGGCCTCTTATCCAACACCCCCCTCTGGATATCTACGGCCCTCGGCTTCTGCCTATTGGAGAACCAACAACCCTATTCGCTCTATCTTACCTGCCTCCTCGCCACATCCTCAACCTACGCCGTTCTTGCTCCGAGGATGATGAGCAGAATCATCTACAACCTACCAACCTCAATATACTCAGCCAACCTCCTAAACAGAATATCAAAAAGTAAACTAAATAAACCACTCAAAATAGCTATTATAACCTTCATAATAACCTACATGATAAACTACCTCTTCAGATCATTAAAACTAATAGTGCCTAAAATATGAGGTAAACAAAAAAAGGGTGGGCTAGCCAGCGATCCTCCTGCTAAGCTGTACCAGGGAGACTATGGCAGCCAGAGCAGCAACCAGCGAGACGCCTATGGCGCCATAGATGAGCGGCGTCAACCCTGCAGCAGCCTTACCAGCCTCCTCAGCAGCAGCCTTCGCCTCCTCAGCAGCAGCCTTAGCGCTGGCCGCCCTCTCAGCGACATCAGAGACGACATCCGCCAGCTCCGAGACAGCCTTACCAGCCTCCTCAGCTGCCCTGGAGGCGGAAGCCACGTCCTCGCTCAGGGCAGCCACATCCTCACTAAGGTCTGTCAGGCCCTCCTCCAGACCTGCGACATCCTCCTTGACTCCAGCTATGTCTTCCTTAACCCCGCTTATGTCCTCCTCCAGACCTGCGACATCCTCCTTGACTCCAGCTATGTCTTCCTTAACCCCGCTTATGTCCTCCTCTAAGTCTGCAATATCCTCCGACAGCTCTGACACATCCTCAGAGAGCTCTGAGATCTCCTCCTCTAGCTCCGTCTCCAGGGCCTTGATGACGGTGAAGGTGCCATTCTCGATCTGCTTGCCGGTTTTGTCATACCAGATCCAGGTCCAGGTGCCTAGAGGAGCGTCGGAGGAGAGGGTCATCGGGTTGCCTGCAGCCACCTGGCTGTAGTAGGGCACTGTGTAGTAGTCATCGACCTTGATCCACATGGCATCCGTAAACTTGTCAGTCTTCCAGTATAGGTTGTCCTCGGGGTCTAGGATCTCGATGTAGGAGTCCACCTTCTTGAAGGTGGACTTGATGTCGAAGGTGATGGTGTCGCCGATGCGGTAGGTGGCCAGCCTCGGGCTGATGTAGATCTCCTCCTCCACGACGCTGAAGGGCACCTGGACGACAAACTCCAGGGATACCCCATCATAGGTAGCCGTGTAAGTGATGTTCATCGTGTAGTCGCCAAGTTCCAGGACCGTCTCGCTGGGTACGATCCACCAGCCTGTGAAGTTGCCATCTTCATCGAAGGTTGCCTTGTTGACGGTTAGCGTCCACTCATCGGTGGCGTTGTAGAGAACGAAGTCAGGCTTCTTCCCCTTCATTTCGGGGAAGTGGTAGCCTTTGATGGTGACGTTGTAGCCGTTGGGCGCTGAGGCTGGATCTAGCTCCACATAGGCCTTATCTGTCACCTTGAAGGTGGCCTTCACCTCTATGCCCGTATCGATGTCGAGGGCCGTGACAGTGTAGGTGCCCACATCGACCATGGGCACATAGAACACATAGTTAATAGTTCCATCACTTGCGACGCTCTCAGCAGCATCGGTGATGGCTATACCATCGAAGGTGGCATTCCACTCCTTCTTTGGTGTGAAGCCTACACCCGTTAGGGTCACCTTTGTACCAGTCTCACCCTCTGAGGGTGAGAGAAGTATTATAACAACACCGACCCTGAAGGGCTCCGTGGTCTCTATGTTATAGCTGTCCTGCTCAGCCACCACATCATACGTCTCTGTGCTTAATGCCGGGACGGTGAAGGTTCCGCTGAAAGTTCCATCCGCATTCGTCTTGAAGGTCTCATAAACCTCTCCGGTGTCTAGTATCTTGTTCTTATTCACATCGAAGTAAACCACTACGCTGGTGTCCTTGATCTGAGTGAAGTTGTAGCCGTAAACGGTGAAGGTCTCACCTGGAGCACCATGCATCGGCTCCAGCTTGATCTCAGCCAAGCCGGTCACTTCAAAATCGGCTGTGGCTGTGACCTTCCCGTCGGTGACCTTGAGGGTGTACTCCCCAGTCTTCGACACCTGTGGAATGACGATGTCTATGGTGAAGGTTCCATCGTCCTTGACAGTAACATTTCCATCTACAATGTGGCACCAAGTAGTGTCCAGAACCACCTCGCTCCAATCCTTGTCGGGGTTGAACTCGATCTTCTCACCCTTTGTGAAGCCTCTACCCTTAACCTCTACAACTGTTCCGACGGGGCCACTCTCAGGTGAGATCGTTATTGCGGCTCCGACCTTGAAGGTCGCAGTGGCTGTGACACCTTTGTTATCCTTCGCCTCAATCTTATAGGAGCCATAGGCGACGGTGGGTACGGTAATGATCTTCTCAAAGGAACCGAGGGAAGTGGTCTCGGATACCGTCCCAACTTTAGTGGTGTCAAACCATATGGTGACATTCGTCTTCGCTGAGAATCCATATCCATAGACCGTCACCTCGTCACCAGGTAGCCCGCTCTTTGGCGATAGGACTAGTGAAGCTACCACGACGAACTCGGAGTTGGCAACATATAGGCCTCCATAGGTCTCGCCTGTTGCTGTGTCCTTCACCCAGAGGTAGTGCTTCCCATTAACCGCCTCTGGGACAGTGAACCAAACCTCGAAGGTTCCATCAGGCTTCGCCTTAGTGGAGTTTAGTAGACCAGCCTCACCATCCCAGGCCTGAACTAGGTCCCAGTATAGCTCAACCGTCACTCCAGCTGTTACGCCGCTGCCCTTGACCTTAATCACATCACCATATTTGCCGGATGTCGCACTCAGGGAAGTTATGGTTATCCCCGGCGAAGCTGTCCCCATCATCGGGAAGAGCATCAGAGCCATCGCTAGGAGCAGGAGGATCGGCGCAACCTTCCTCAACCTCTTAGACATTTTCCCCACTCCAATCTTTCCCGGCGGAGAGGGTATGTTAGCTACCCATCCCCGCTGTGGATCAATCCAACCTTGGTGTCTATATAAAACTATGTCTACACCCATTCCCTCAAAATATACTAACAGTTAGTGAGATGAGAAGGATCCTCCAACACGGTGCTCAATCTTTAGAGAAACATCTTTTAAATTAGAATTAAAGGATTTCCATCCTTCTAGTGCGACCTTTAAGGGAGATGTGAATCCGTCAAATGTTTAGAGAAGTTTTAATTAATCTCAAATCTGTAAATTTCGTCTTTATAAACTCCTTAAAATTAGATGTTTAAATTCATCTGTTCCATCATCTCAGTGTGATAGAATGTCTGGAGTTCGCTCCGAGCTGATTTATGATTCGCCCATCTCGACGGACTTGTATCCAGCTTCTCCTCTTCTCCTCCCAGAGCTCTCCGTCGATGTAGAGCCTCCTCACACCCTCCTCCTTCACTAGGCCGACCTCGGAGGAGAGCCAGCTTGATTTAACAGCTAAACCTTAGTGTAGATCTCGACACCAAGTCTCATACCCGCCCTAAGGGCATCGTCATCTGCATAGGGTGTAACCATCAGAAGCCTATGAGGCTTAACCCCCACCTTCCTCTCATAGAACTCAGCCTTCCTCCTAAACTCTGAAACATCGGAGGGGCGGACATGAGAGGAGACCTCAACTAGAATCACCCTCCCATCGACGACGGCGACATCAACCTCCAGCTCACTGGGATAGCCGTAGACGTAGCCCTCCTCATCATAGGCGGTCCAACGCTCAACCCTAAGGCCAAGCTCCTTCTCCAGGAGGCCCCTAAGACCCTCCCTAAAAGCCTCCTCAGCCATCAAACCCCACCTTGCGCCCAAAGCGGAGATATGCCTATTAACCAGCTCGAACCCCCTCTTCATATCGCTTCTAAGACGCTCAATCTCCCTCCAGATTTTGGCTTGTTCCTCCCTGAGGCCCTGGATCTCCCTCCAAATCTTAGTCTGCTCCTCCCTGAAGCTTTCAATCTCTCTCCAGATTTTGGTCTGCTCCCCCCTGAACTTGGCCTGCTCCTCTCTAAGACCCTGGATCTCCCTCCAAATCTTAGTCTGCTCCTCCCTGAACTTTACCTGCTCCTCCCTGAGGCTCTGAATCTCCTTCCATATCCTAGTCTGCTCCTCCCTCAGCGCCCTCTGCTCCTCAGCTATTACGTCAAGCCTCTTTAAAACTTCTGAGAGGCCTAAGTAGCCTGCCACGGCGTATCTAAACTCGACGTCCTTCTCCAAGAGTTCTAGAAACTCCCTCTTCAGAGCCTCCAAGCCTAAACCCAATTAGCCTCTCTCCTCCACGTTAAAAAAGGATTTCACAGGGTCATTCGCCTCCTCCCATATCAACCGACTTCAATATCCATTCTCTCCTCTCTTCCTCAAAGAGTTCTCCGTCGATGTAGAGCCTCCTCACACCCTCCTCCTTCACTAGGCCGACCTCGGAGGAGAGCCAGCCGCTTCCCGTATAGGTGTAGGTCCAATTCCCTCCGTCTACGTAGATCTCGCATCGGATCCTGAACTCCACTTTGGCGCAGATGTATCTCTCCCCGTCTAGGGCCTCAACCCTCTCGATGTCTGTGACCCTCTCTTCGCCGACGTATAGGCCGTGGTAGGTCTTCCCCTCCTGTATGAGGGTGTAGTTGCTCTCATATCTCCAGGCCATCCCCCTCTTCAGTGGGTAGGGGGTGGCTGGCAGAGGCGGATCATAGGTGGCGTTGGCCTCAGGTGAGGACCATCCGAGGAGGTTACCCTCCTCGTCGTAGTAGTAGGTGGTGGTCCTATTGGGGCGCTCCAGCCTCACCTCCGTCTCGCTGACCTTGATCCACCTCACCTCCGTCTCCTCGCCGTCAACCCTCTCTACGTAGATCTTCACCGTCCCAACGGGGAGTTGGGGCTCGGTGATCTCCTCAACCTCCTCCTCTTCCACCTCAACCCTAGGAGGCCTAGCCCTCGACAGGGCCTCGACGAGGTTCTCCAACAGCTTATAATTGTCCTCGACGTAGCAGTAGGGCTCCATCAGCAGGGTGATGTCGCCGAGGGCGATGACGGTTCCATTCTCGAAGTCGAGCTGGGAGATGACAGCATATCTGCCACCCCTCTCAGCGGTGGAGGAGTAGGTTGTCTCCCCAGTCCAGGCTACGCTGCTGTTCGACCTGAGGGGGGCGGCTGTGAAGAGGACGAGCCTCTCAACCCCCCGGGTGAGGTTCGTCTCGGCGAACTCCTCCACATAGATGTTCCTATAGAAACCATAGTAGTTCTCCTCGTCGTAGAGGTAGCCGTTTTCGAAGTTCACTCCAAACCTGTTCGCCAGGGAGTTTATGGGGCCATTCAGCTCTGGGATGGTCAGATACTCCATGGAGGGGTCGTAGAGGAGCAGCAGGAGGCCTCCCCTAGAGACAAAGTCCTCAATGACGGCCCCCTCCTCCATGCTGTAGCTCCTCGTCGGCGCAGCCACCACCAGGCAGGAGGCATTCACCAGCGACTCCTCTAGGTTGCTCCAGTCTGAGACGAAGCCTATGGAGACCCCCCTGCTCACAAGCTCTCCGATGAGGGTGTTGAGGATCCACCTGGAGACTCTGTTCCCATGGGTCATATCAACCAGCATGAGGCCTCCCCCCTCCTCCCACGCTCCCTCAAGGCCCTGGGCCTCCTCGCCTATGACTTGGAATCCCCTCTCCGGGAGGTAGAGGTAGTAGATGGCCGGAGGTGGATGGAGCTCCTGGAGATACCCTATGTCGAGGTCCCTCCAGCTCCTGACAGCCGTCTCGTTGTAGGCCTCCAGCCTCAGCCTCCCCCTCTCCGCCAGACGGTTTAGGTTCACGACACTATATCTCCTGAGGCCCGCCATCTCCGCCGCCCTCTCTATGGCGTCCTGCATGGAGCCTATCTCATCCACCAGGCCGAGCCTCACGGCCTCGCTCCCCAGGTAGACCTTACCCCTCACCAGGTCTCTCACCGAAATCCTCAGCCTCCCCTCTCTCCGCCTCTCAACCGTGGAGGCGAAGTTCTCAAGGGCCTCGGTGAGGTTGAAGGGGAAGAGGAGCCTTGAGAAGCCCGTCACCTTATAGGCTCCGGTCTCCAACACCCGCTCCGAGGGTATCAGAACCGGCGGCCCTATACCTATGACGCCGATGTTGCCCACCAGGGAGGTGGGGAGGGCGTAGATGTAGTCGGCGGCCACAGCGATGTAGTATCCCCCCGACAGGGCCGTGGTGAGGGAGGCCACCAGGGGCTTCTCCTCCCTCAGCCTGGAGAGGTCGTGGTAGATGCTCTCGATGTCGTCCACGGTTCCCCCGGGGGAGTCGACGACCACAACAACGGCCTTGATGCTATCGTTCAGGAGCGCTATATTGATGGCCTCCACTATCCTCTGGGAGTCGCTGGAGGTGAGGATGGCCCCCTCAACCCACAGAACCCCGACGGACTTCCTCCAAGGCCTGAGGAGCCTGGGTAAGCCTCCAAGGTTGAGGTATAGGGCCGTGGAGGAGAGGATTATGGAGATGACGAGGAGGGTGAGAACGCCCCTGGAGACATCGAGCCTGGGAATCCTCAACCTAACCTTAGATGACCCCCATGGGATTAAAGAGTTATTCATTCAAGGATTAGAAAAAGATGTGGAGTTAACGCTGGGCGAAGAGGTAGAGAACCGAGGCCATACTCTTCTCCACACCCTCTAAGCCATGGATGTATCCATGCTTAGCCTCACAGCCCTCGATGACCAGATACTCATTGGGGCTGTGGGCCAAACCCCCATGCCCGAGGGCTCCACCGGCTATCGGCAGCCTCAGGGGCTCGCCGGCGAAGACGTAGGCCGGCCAGGCCGGGCTCGTCAACAGGGGATTCGCCACCGGCGGATAGATGGTATACTTCACACCGAACTCCTCGAAGACGTCGTAGAGGGACTCGGCGACGGGGTTCTTATAGTCCACCAGGGCCCAGGGGTAGCCGGCCAACTTCCGCAGTGCAACATCCTTGTAGCCATGCTTGTCGAGGTGGGCTCGGATCTTTCCGAAGAGGTCGTCGATGTCCTGCTTCGGAACAAATCGAATATTGTGCTTCGACACAACCTTATGAGGCAGCAGGGTCTTCGTCCCAGGCCCGGTCCATCCTCCCCAGATGCCGTCGAGGTTGAAGCTGGTGCTGAAGAGCATCTCCTTCAGGATGTCCTCAGGCTTCTCCAGGTCGTATTTGAAGCACTTAACCTTCAACATCTCCTTCAAGATCTCGGGATCGAAGACCTCCACAGCCGGCGTCGACTTCCTATAGCCCTCCCTCAGCAGCCTCAAATCCTCCTCAGAGGGCACGGCGATGTCGTCGTACCAGCCCTCGATCTCGATGCGATTCCCGTCGTCGCTGACGAGGGTTGACAGCATCTTTATATGCCTCCAGGCTGGGCTGTCCAGAATCCTCTTCAAGCCCCCGTGAACCCCGAATTGGGTTGGGCCCCGACCCCAGAGGGCTCCGCTGGTCTCCAGCTCTATGTATAGGATGCCCTCGGAGCCCAGGGCCGGCCTCGCCAGGCCGTTTCGGTCCTGGCTGCAGATGGGGAAGTAGACTCCATCGGCCCTCCTCAGCCTCTGCTCATAGTCCCTCACGAATTTCGGCATGCTGACGCTCCCCCTCTCCTCCTCGCCCTCGAAGACGAAGATGAGGTTGACAGGCAGTTCCCCCGCCGCCTGCTGGATGGAGTCGATGGCGTTGAGGAAGGCGGCCATCGGACCCTTGGTGTTGATGGCTCCACGGCCTATGAGGACCCGCTTGAAGGGAGGCCTCTCCACCACTCTGGCCTCGAAGGGGGGATAGTCCCATAGCTCCGGCTCCACAGGCTGGACGTCATACATCCCGTAGATGATGAGGGTCTTCTCAGCGCTGGCGTTATACTCCCCATAGATGATGGGCCAGAAATACTCCGGCTCTGCGAGCTCCACGTGGCTGCAGCCGAGGTTGAGGAGCCAATCCTTCAGCATCTCGGCGCATTCAAGGACCCCCTCACCGGTCTGGGAGACGCTGGGCTGCTGGATGAGCCTCCTCACCCGCTCCACATGCTCCCCGATGTGCTCATCTATATGCCTATAAACCCTCTCCAGAGCCTCCATCTCTATCAGGGATTAGGGTGCTAAGGGGATAAGCCTTCCCAAAGCCTTTAACAGTGGCTGTTATTCTTGCTCCCTGGCAGCGTGAGGGAGAGGGGGATCCCCAGTAGGGTGAGCAGGGAGGCGGCGAGGAAGGGGGCTGAGGGCCTCCAGCCTCCATAGAGGTATCCGGCCACCATGGGGCCGATGGCGAAGCCCAGGCGGACTCCCGTCATCCTCACGCCGAAGGCAGTCCCCCTCGCCTCCTCCGGGAAGCTCTTCGAGAGAAGCGAGAGCGACGCGGGCCAGGTCATGCTCCATAGACCCGAGGCGAGGGTGTAGAGGGGGAGCAGCATCCACCATCGATGGATTAGGGGCTAGAGGCCTAGGAGGAGGGGGATTGGGGCGATGACGAGGGAGATGAATCTCCGCTCCCCATATCGATCGGCGAGGTAGCCGCTGGGTATCTGGGTGATGAGCGTCATCGCCCCCGAGGCGGTGAAGAAGAGCCCTATGAGGTGGTAGGGGAGGCCGAACTTATCTTTGAGGTAGAGAGGCAAGATGACCCCGAGGCATCCCATAGCCGTGGTCATGACGAGGTGGAAGGCGAAGAAGAGGAGAAGCGGAGGCAGATAACGTCGATCCAGGAGGGAGAACCCCCTCACAGCGCTGACCCTGGGCTGAGGCCTGGGAGCTCTGATCAACAGGGCTGGGAGGAGGCTCACGGCGAGGATGCCACCCGCCAGGAGGAAGCAGGCGCCCCAGCCGAATCGCTCAACGATGAGGCCGCTGAGGATGGGGGCCGCTATGCCGCCGATGGGCCAGGCGATGTTCATCAACCCGAAGAGGGTGGCGGTGCTCCCAGGCCTTGCGCTGTCGGCGATCAAGGCCATCCTAGTGGGGATGAAGAGGGAGAAGGAGGCGGCGAAGACCATCGACACAGGGAGAGCCATCCACCAGCTCCTGACGAAGACCAATAGAAAGGGCGGAGCCACAGCCAGGAGGACGCTGAGGAGGAGCATACGCCTCCGACCAACCCAATCCATTAGGATGCCGCTGGGAAGCATCAAAGCCGTGGCGGCGACGCTCGACAGGGAGACGACCAAGCCCACCTCGACATCCGAGGCCCCAAGGCCCTGCAGATAGAGGGGGAAGAGCGGATTGATAAGCTGGACTGAGAAGGCCATGAGGAGATTCAAGGCAAAGAGGCATGCCAAATCCCCATCGAACTCTCGAAGCAAGGGATCACACTCTCCCCCAAACCGAAAGATAAAAGTTGGGTTTCCAAGGGAGGGCTTTGGGATTATAGGTGGAATGGGCCTGGAGATGGATGATAGATGAGCGGGGAGGATCGTAATTCCCTAAAAGCCTCCTCTACCTCTCCTCCTCAGTTCTCTCAGTATCGGCATCTCCCCCATCATCTCCTCAGATACAAGCTCCCACAGGATTCCCCCAGGCCTATGACGTTGACCCGCCACCCTCAACAGCCTCCTCGGCGTCGCTATGATGTCTACGGTGAAGTCCCAGGGGTCGAGGGGTATCTCATCGACGATCTGGAGGTCGTGAACCGTCGTCGCGATGGCCGTCTCCCCATCGACGGCGCCGACCTCCCTCAGGATTCCATATTCAAGCTCGCTGTAGCCTCCGCCTTTGCCCACCCTCCGCCCCACCCTGTCTACGGCGACGGAGCCGCAGACGATGAGGTCTATCTCAGGGAGCTCGTCGAGGCTTAGGGCCCTACCCAGCTTGAAGGCGCCTCCGATGGTCGAGGCCTTATCGTATAGGTGGCGTGGAATCCTCCTCGGGTCGAGGAGTAGGAATCCGCCTCTAAGCCTCGGTGTGGGCATCAAAACCCGTTTACCCCCCTCCAATAGGAGCCTCCTCACAGGTCTCTGAGGCGAATC
>CAZGKJ010000034.1:0-12662 GCA_964525955.1 uncultured Candidatus Bathyarchaeia archaeon | reverse complement strand
CTAAGGCCATTCCAAGGCCTCCTAAGAGCCGCATGTGGAGGGGGTTAACCCCCTCAAGGGTTGAGAGGAGGGCGGTGGCGTTGGCTACATCGTTTCCACCCCTCGACAGGGAGATGATGGAGACGAGGGGGATCAAGGCTATGCAGAAGGCCTGAGCCACCCTGATCCTATCCCTCAGCCCCCTCACCCTCCGTCTGAGCACTGCCTTGAGGAGTCCGGTGAGGGCTGCGGCGAGGAGGAGGGAGAGGATGGGGAGAAGGAACCAGCCTGCTGCTATGATGGTGAGGGTTCTCCAATTAACTCCATTTAGGCCTCCCTTCAGGAGTCCAAGCCCAATTATGGCTCCTACTGCGCTGTGCGTCGATGATATCGGCTTCCTCGATATGGATGCGATCGCCATGGAGGTTGCGAGGATACTCATAACGATCACGGCGTCTATGAGGGAGACCCCACCCCTTATTAGGCGGCTTCCCATCGTCTCCTCAACTCTACCGCCTAAGAGTAGGGCTCCCATGAGGGATGTGACGGCGCCGAGGAGGAGGCTCCACCTGAGGCTGAGGAACCCGCATCCGGCGAGGGGAGCCATCGACTCGTTGTTGGATCCGATGGCCCACGCCACATAGAGGGCTGTCGCGAGGGCTATTAGGGCTATGGCCTCCAAGCTCCATCCCCTTTATGGCCTATAGATTATGGAGAATCTCCCATAGTTGTATCTTCTGAGGCCGTCTCCGCCCTCTATGTAGCTTCCACCGCCTTCTCTGATCTCCTCCAGGGCTTCCAAGACCTCTTTGAGTATCTCCCCCTCTATCCACGGCTCGTTGTGTCCAGGCATCAACCTGTCGTAGAGGTGGCTTAGATCGATGAGCCTCTTATAGCTGTCTATGAGCTGGTTGATGTCTCCGCCTGGTAGATGCGTATATATGGCTCCGGTGTAGAAGAGGTCTCCAGTCCATAGGAGCCTGCTCCCCCTGTCGAGGAGGCAGATGGAGTCTGGGCTGTGTCCAGGGGTGTGGATCACCTCCAATCTCTTGCCTCCGAGGTCTATGATATCGCCGTCGTGGAGCCATCGGGTCACCTTGAAGGGTGGGACATGATAATCCTCGGGTTTGAAGCCCTCTGGGAGGGGCTTCCACACCATCCCCTCGGCCAGCAGCCTCACAGCCCTCTCATGGGGGTAGCCCCTCTCAGCCGTCTGCCTCGCCACTGGATGATCGTATATGGCTACCTCATCGAAGAGGTGGTTCCCAGCTACGTGGTCGAGGTGGTGGTGGGTGTTGACCACCATTATTGGGAGCTCCGTATAATGCTCGGCCAGCGTCCTGATGTTGTCTATGCCAGTCCCCGTGTCGATGAGGACGGCCTTCTCATCGCCGATGACGAGGTATGATAGCGCCTCCTCAAATTGACCCGGCTCATAGAAGGCGTAGATCTCCGGCTCTATTCGATAGACCTCGAACCAGGGTTGAGGTGACTCGACTCTTTCAAGCTGTGAGTATATCGGCCTCGGAAGATTCCTCCACCAATCCCTCGGCCTCACGACGTTACTCAATTCGATCCCCCTGAACCTCACAGGAAGTCTTAAATCTGAGGTTAAAGGGTGTTGGATACCCCTAATTATAGATGTTACTGATTAGATGGGGTGGCAGGCGGCCTTAGTTCTCATACCTCGCTGGAGCTCCACGGTGACGGCTATATTCTCCAATACGTCTCGATGCCGGAGGGGGTGGGTTCAACTCCTGAAATGTTCCCATCCCCTTTCGATGGGCTTCTCCACGCCCTCCTCGACGTAGATGAGTCTCCTATCCCTCGTGGCGGCTCCGATGACGATTAGTTCGCATCCGACCTTCCTCAGGGCTTCCTTTGCCTCCTCAAGGGCTTCAGGCCTCAGGGTGAAGACCAGCTCATACTCCTCGCCGCCGTAGAGGGCGAGGCTCCAGGGGTCTATGCCGTGGAGCTCTGCGAATCTCTTCGCCTCATCTGTGATGGGTAGATGCTCAACCCTGAAGCCGACGAGGCTGCTCCTGGAGAGGTCGTGGAGGCTCATCGCCAATCCGTCGCTGGAGTCTATCGATGCCGTCACGACGCCGGATTCTGCGAGGGCGACCCCCTCCTCCACCCTCGCCCTCGGATGATAGACTGCTCTGAGAAGCTGGATCCTCAGCCACTCTGGGGCATCATAGCCCTCGAGGAGTATCTTGAAGGATGCGGCCGTGTCGCCGAAGGGGCCGGTTACGGCGAGTATGTCTCCAGGCCTCGCCCCGCTTCGCCTCATCAACTTCTCGCTTCTCCCAACGCCGAAGGCGATGCCTGCTATGGTGATCTCCCCCGCCTCATTCGTGTCTCCTCCGAGGAAGTAGGCTCCATAATGCCTCGCTGCCTCATCCATCCCCCTTACGAGCTCCTCAACCATCTCCAGCTCGGTATCGGCTGGGAGGCCGAGGGCGGCGAGGAAGGCGAGTGGTTTAACGCCCTTCGCTGCGAGGTCGCTGAAGTTCATCACCACGGCTTTCCAGCCCACATCCCTCGGCTCCATCCCCGGTGGGACATCTGTGCTCCACAGCAGCATATCCGTCTTCAACAGGGCGATTAGGCCGTCCTGGAGCCGTAGGGCTGAGGCATCTTCCCAGGGTGGGAGGGGGTTTGAGGGCATGGGTGTTATAAGCCTCAGAATACGCTCGATCACCCCCCTCTCACCCAGCTCCCTCAGGGTCTTCAAGGCCGCACACCTTTTGATGGTAAGGTTAATACCATACTCCCTTTAAGGCTGGTGATATGAGGCTTCCCCTCGAGGATATACGGGTTCTCGACCTCACCCATGTCTGGTTCGGCCCCTACTGCACCATGATGCTCGCCCATCTCGGCGCCGAGGTCATTAAGATCGAGCCTCCATGGGGTGAGATGACGAGGTATTTCCCACCGCTCGTCAAGAATGAGAGCCCTACCTTCATCTCCATGAATCTCAACAAGAGGGGTATAACCCTCAACCTCAAGCATCCAAGGGGCCGGGAGATATTCAAGGAGCTGGTGAAGCTCTCGGATGTCGTCGTCGAGAACTTCACCCCCGGAACGATGGAGAAGCTCGGCCTCGGCTATAAGACCCTCAAAGGCATCAAGCCCGACATAATCTACGCCAGTCTAAGCGGCTTCGGCCAGACGGGCCCCTACTCCAGGAGGCCAAGCTACTTCTCCATCGCCGAGGCGATGACGGGTCACGCCTATATGGCTGGATTGGAGGAGGATAGGGAGGGGAAGCCCCGTGGATCGCCTCAGGCCTACGGAGACCTTGGGCCAGCCCTCTTCGCAGCCCTAAGCATCGTAGCCGCCATAAGGTATAGGGATAAGACAGGTAAGGGGCAGTGGATCGACGTAGCCCAGGCTGACTGCATGGTCTCCCTCGCCTCCCAGGCCATCATCACCTACACCGTCTCCGGCCTGACGCCTCTCGAAGTGAGGAGGAAGAGGCAGAGCCTCAGCCAGGTGAGCGTTAGAGGTTTCTTCAAGGCTAAAGACGGCTATGTCGCAGTCCTCGCATCAAGAGGCCCCATGATGGAGCGATTAGCCAAGGCCCTTGGGGTTGAGGAGGTGGATAGGGAGATTCTTGAGCGATTGGTCTCCGAGAGGACTGTTCAGGAGGTGGTGGATAGGCTGGTGGAGGCCGATGTGGCTGTGGCGCCGGTGCTGAACATCGACGAGGTGGTGGAGGAGCCTCACCTCGTGGCTCGGGGCATTTTCAGGGAGGTTGAGCATCCAAAGCTGGGGCGGATAAAGGTTCCGACGTATCCCGTTAAGTTCTCCGAGATAAAGGGCTTCAAGGTGGCCTCGGCTCCGACTCTGGGTCAGCACACCGAGGAGGTTCTCTCAGAGCTCTTAGGGTATTCGAGGGGGGAGATCGAGGAGCTCCGGCGTGAGGGGGTTGTTTAGGTCTGGGGCTTCCTCCTCAGCATCAGCCTTAGGATGAGGTAGTCCCCTTCATAGTCGAATTTAACATCCTCCACGTCGAAGCCCGCTGGAAGTGTATAGCTCCGCTCGAAGGTGGGATCTCTAGTGCTCCTCAGGTAGATCTCCCCCTCCTCCCCAACCTCGACGTAGAGGGTTTTCCTAAGTCTCCTCGGAACCTCGAGGGTTATGATATACTCCGTGGTTTCACGCTTCCTTCGTAGGGGTGTCCAGAGCTCCTCCCCCTCCTCCAAGCCCCTGGAGATGAGATACCAGGGGATTAGGATCATGGAGGCTGTGAAGACTATGAAGAGGAGAGTCGAGAGGATGAGGGCTAATCCCCCGGAGACCCTGAAGGCGAAGGGGAAGAGTATGATGATTCCCTCACCCCCTCCAGGCGTCAGGGCTACGGCGACGATTAGGAGGCCGATGAGGATGAGGAGTAAGCCGAGCACCCTCATCAGCATAGGCGATAGAGTTGACTCCTCCCCGCTCATCTCACCACCCTATTACATGTCCACCCATGGAGGCTGCGATGATTATGAGGAATAGGAGGGCTGCGATGAGGGTGATGATGAGCCAGCGTCTCCCCCCTCCGCCGAAGATTATGGGTATAGGCCCTATGAGGATGACGCCGAAGCCTCTCCCCTCCACCCTGCCACCGCCATGGCTGAGGATGAGGAGGACTACCCCTGCGACGATGAGGGCGAAGCCGAAGACGAGCAGAGGTATGGAGGGGGGCAACTTTATCCATGATAGGAGAGGGGGATCGGCTTAAAGGTTTTCCACATCCAGCGTCGATATATCCCAGAGACCCCTTTCAGCGTAGATCTCCACATCCACCTCCACAACCGAGGCCTCATCGACGTCGACGACGTAGATGGAGTGGAGGCGTGCGTTCCTCACCTCCTCGAGGGTGACGGGCGGATTCCTATAGTAGAGGTCGCAGAGGCGTTTGAGGGCTCTAATCTCCACCTCTGTTCTATATCTCGGAGGCTTCAACAGGGCTCTGGGTATCGGCATGATGTAATGGGGTGGGGTTGCGAGGCAGAACTTGTTGGCGTAGCTGCTGTATCTGATGATCTTGCTGGCTATCCTCGCCCTCAAATACCTCTGCGGATCGAGGGCATGCTCAGGGGGGACGAAGCCGGTTTCAACCTCGACGATGAGGGTTCCCAACCCCTTTATGGCGTAGATGTCGCATGAAACACCGTTGAGGGTGTATTCAACCTCAACTCTGAACCCCCTCTTGATGAGATACTTGGCGCAGACGAGCTCCATGACGGAGTGATTGATCTTCACTATATTCCTCCTATGGAGCATCAGCAGTCTATCCCTAAGCCTCGAAAGCAGTGAATACTCAACCTCATCGAGGTCTCCCTGCAGCTTATCCATGATGCTCTCGATGTCCCGCTCAAAGTCGTCCAATCAGCCCTTCTCCCCCTCACTATTCATCTCGAAGCCTATTTAATGGAGATGCTAAGGGCTTGAAGCCCAGCTGGAGGGGGAGATCGCAGCGATCAACCCTTATGAGATGTCCAGGGCATCGGCAGTCGCTGGAGCCGAAGCCTTCGATGACGACGCCGAACCCCGACAGCTGTGAGGCGACCTCACACTCGCCTACGCCGTCCTCCCTGGCGTAGACCGCCTCCACCTCCACAGACTCCTCCCTCAATAGGTAGTCTATATGCCAGTGTATCCGGCCCTCGCCCCTGCTCATCCTCAGATGTCTCCGAACCCTCTGCTCCACACCGCTCTTAGCTGAGCCTACATAGATGTATAGGCCTGGCTCGAAGGTTATTGAGCCGAGGGCTCCAACCCTAACGGTGAGACGTCTCCCAACTCTCAGGCAGAGGCAGTATAGGCCTCTCAACTCAACCCTTTAAGGTTGTTGGGGTAAATAAGATGGAGCATATGGGTTTGAGAGCAGTCACCCTGGACTTCGGCGGAACCCTCGCTGAGGGGGAGATAGACTGGAATGAGTATCACGCCGCCATCCACACCCTTCTGAGAGGCCTCGGCTACAGCCTCCCCCTGAGGAGGGTTAGGGCCTCTATATCAGCCGCCCTGGAGCATCTCAGGAGGGTTAGGGAATCCAATAGGGAGTTAACCCTGGAGGAGGTCTACGCCTACGCCCTGAGGCGGATGGGCATACCCCCAACCGATGAGCTCCTTGATGAGATCCACAGCCTCTTCAGGCAGCACTTCAGGTCGACGCCCTACCCCTGCGTCGAGGATGTGGTGATGAGACTCTCAAATCGATATAGGTTGGCTGTCATATCGAACACCATGAGCGACACGCCGAGACGTGTCCTCAGAAGCCTCGGCCTAAACCATCATTTCATGGTTATACTCTGCTCCAGAGACCTCGGCGTAAGGAAGCCTGACCCACGAATCTTCCACCACGTCCTCCAGCGGATGGATGTGAGGCCTGAGGAGGCGGTTCACGTCGGAGACAGCCTCGAAGCCGACGTGGAGGGAGCCCTCAAAGCCGGCATGAAGGCCATCTGGGTGAGGGGGTCACAACCCGAGAGCTGGAGCGGCCCCACAATCAAAACAATCTGCGAGCTCCCAGAGATGCTCGAAAGGCTTGGAGACCCATAGCCTAAGCCGATCTGACTGTGGCTGTCAGATCAGGTGGGAAGAGATAAAGTGGTGTTTCCAAAAGGATATCTGTGTGGAATCCCCTCCCACGTAGTTTCTACTCCAGGGATTCAGCACAGGTGGCCAGAGACCTGTTAGGGCGTGTCCTCATCCATGAGAGCCCTGAGGGGTTGACCTCCGGCATCATAGTTGAGGCCGAGGCCTACTACGGTGAGGAGGATCCAGCCTCCCATGCCTATAGGGGGATGACGGAGCGGAATAGGGTGATGTACGGCGAGCCTGGACACGCCTACGTCTTCCTCCTCTACGGCGTAAACCACCTATTGAACGTCGTAACGATGCCCAGGGGAATACCTGGAGCGGTTCTCCTGAGGGCGCTTCAGCCCCTGGAGGGGTTGGAGCTGATGAGGAGGCGTAGAGGCGTCTCAGACCCTCTGCTATTGGCCAGCGGCCCTGGAAGGCTTTCGAGGGCGATGGGCGTAGACCTAAGCCATAATGGCATAGATATGACGAGGCCTCCCCTCTACATCTCCAGGGAGCGCATCCTCAGGAGCTTCGAGGTCGCTGTGACCCCAAGGATCGGCGTCAGGGATACGAGGCCCCTAAGATTCTATGTGAAGGACAACCCCTACGTATCGAAGCCTAAGGGGGGAGCTCCTCAGGTGTGATGGTGGTATCCCCTAGGCCTCTACCCCTGATGAATTCTCTCAATTCTTCGTCTAGGGTGAGGAATTTTAGGTTGAAGACTCTGGAGTCCTGGTATAGGATGTTGTCGATGAGGTCTTCATGCCCCATCTCATAGAGCTTCAAGGCCTCCATGTAGACCTCAACGTTCTCCGTGATCCTCGTGAATCTTGGACTGAATGTCAGGCTGAGGAGGCCTGCTCTGAATCTCTCGGCGTTGAATCTCCCCCTCCTGATGCTTCTCACAGCAGTCCATAGGGCTTCCAGGATGCTGAATTGGGAGTAATATAGGGCGGCCTCCCCCCTCTTAAGCCTCCTCAACCCCTCCTCCACTCTCCGGCCGAGGTTGAAGCCGAGGATGGGGAGTAGGAAGGAGGTGTCAAGGAGAACTCCCGACTCTTCTCCTCTGCTCCTCAAGGCTGATCGCCTCCACCTCCTCTGGGGTATAACTGTCGGATTTCTCCCCCTCCAAGGCCATCTCCAGGGGGTCTCTAATGGGTGTTAAGATGATCCTCCCCTCCGAGAGGGATAGCATCATCCGATCTCCCTCCCTCAATTTCAGGGTTCTCACCACCTCGATGGGGAGGTATAGGGCGTATTTCTTCCCGACCTTAATCTCTCTTTCCTGAATCATATCCCTAAACCAGGTATATTGCTCATAGTCAGAAATATAACCATATTGCCTGGAGGGAGGGGGCGGGAATTTTATAGTCTATTTCCCTCTATACGCTGATCAACATGGAGTTGGCTGTCTCAACGCTCTTCTGCCTCAACAAGCCCTTTGATGATGCCCTGGCCGATATGCTCCTCTCAGGCTCTCGATGTATAGAGCTGATCGACGACGGCCTCCATAGGCTCGACCGATTGAGGGTTGAGAGGCTGCTGGAGATGAAGGCCTCCTATGGGTTGAGATATGCCCTACACGCCCCCTTCTCAGATATGAATCTCGCAGCCTGGGACGACGGCCTCAGGGAGGCCATACTACGTCGATTGGAGGCCTCCATCAGGTGGGCCTCATCCCTGGAGGTGGAGGCCTTCGTCTTCCACCCCGGCTGGATGACGGCTCTTGAGCACTTCAACCCAGGCTCCTCCTGGAGGAGGAATCTAAAATCCATCAGACGGCTGATCCGATATGCGCAGGAGTATGGTGTTCCAGCCTATCTGGAGAATGTCCCAGAGCCGCATCCCTTCCTATTGAAGTCTGTAGAGGAGTTTGAGAGGCTCTACGATGAGATAGACTTCGATCTGAGGATGACCCTCGACGTGGCTCACGCCCACCTGAGGGGTGAGACCCTTGAATTCATCAAGCGTCTAAGCTATCGGATAGGGCATGTCCACGTAAGCGACAACATGGGTGAGAGGGATGACCACCTACAGCTGGGCCTCGGAACCATAGACTGGGAGGAGGTGATAGAGGCCCTGAGGGGCATAGAGTATAGGGGCTGGATCGTCGTCGAATCCCTTGAGGGCATAGGGGAGAGCCTGGAGCTCCTCAGGTCTCTGCTGGCTCGTCGCTGAGGGGAACCCTCAAGGTCATTAGGTCCTCAGCCACCAGGACGTTGGGGAAGACGCTCCTCGCCTCCTCGAGAAGCGGCTTGGGGTCTGGATATCTCGCACTTATATGGGTGAGAATCAGAAGCCTCACCCCAGCCTCGGCGGCCAGCTCGGCTGCCTCCCTCGCTGTGGAGTGGCCATCCCTTATGGCTCTGTCCCTCAGGCCATCATCGAAGGTTGCTTCATGGATGAGGATGTCGGCCCCACGGGCCAGCTCCAAAAGCCGTCTATTGGGTCTGGTGTCGCCGCTGTAGACGATGCGCCTCCCCCGACGGGGTGGATCGACGACGTCTCTACTCCTCACAACCCTGCCATCGCTGAGGACGACATCTTCACCCCTTTGAAGCCTCTTCCAAAGCGGCCCCTCGGGGACGCCGAGCCTCCTCGCCCTCTCGGGGTGGAATCTACCAGGTCTGGGATCCTCGATGATGGCGTAGGACCAGCATTCACCTTCATGTTCAGCCTCAACGGCCTCCACTCGATAGTCCCCACCCCTATGGATGACGCCCCTATGAACTCGATGGATGATGAGGGGGAACTCCGGTGGGCTTACGTATCTGGAGACGGCCTCCAGGAAGCCTCCCAAACCCCTTGGACCATAGACGTGGAGGGGTCTCTCCCTCCCGAGGAGGTTCATCGTCTGTATTAGGCCTGGAAGCCCGAGGATGTGATCCCCATGGAGATGGGTGATGAAGACCCTCATGGGTCTCCCGAAGCCTATGCGGGCCCTCGCCATAGCCCTCTGGGCTCCCTCACCGCAGTCGAAGAGGAGGAGTTCACCCCCTCTCCTAACAGCTATGGAGGGCAACCCCCTCAGGGCTGATGGCATAGTTCCACCGGTTCCGAGGAAGATGATCTCCAACCCTCAAGGCCTCCTGAAGACGGCGATCTCCCTCGTAAGGCTGCCGTGAACCCTCATGAGATGGGACTCCACATGGATAAAGCCGGCCTCCAACCCCATATAGGTGACGCCTAAGGTGTCTGGGCCAGCGATGCAGAGGTAGCCTCCAGGCCTCAGGACATCGTAGGCGGAGTTCAGGAAGTCTGCGTAGAGGCTTTGGAGCTCCACCCCGCTGGTGGAGGCCGCCCTACCATAGGGTGGATCTGTGGCTATGGCCCCCACATCCCTGAGGGGAAGCCTCCTCGCATCCCCTATGGAGAGGTGGTAGGGTGGATGGCAGAAATATTCGAGGTTGAGCCTCGAACCCGCTATCATCTTCGAGGAGATGTCGATGCCTATCGGGATGCAGCCAAGGATGGAGGCTTCCATGAGGATGGCTCCGGCGCCGCAGAAGGGGTCGAGCAGAATCTCGCCTGGCCTAATCCTCGTGAGGTTCACCATGCATCCAGCCAGCTTAGGCTGGAGGGTTGAGGGGTGGAAGAAGGGGCGATTCTTAGCCCTACGCTCCTCGAGGCCGCCTCTACCCCAGGCTAAGACCCTGCCGAAGTAGAAGGAGCCGCCTGAGAATACGCCGAGATAGACAACCCGAGGCCTGGCGAGATCCGGAACCGCCCCAGTTCGAGACTCTATGAAGGTGAGCATCTCCCTGCGAAGTGAGTCGATATCCACATCCCTCCCACCGCCCCTAACCCTACGAAGCCTCACCCAGAAACGCCCACCAGCCTGGAGGCTGAGCTCCAAATCGCTGAGGGATGAGAGAATCATCGAGGGATCATCGGGAGCGGTGAAGAGCTCCTCAACGCAGGCCCTGAGGTAGTAGGCCCTCTCCGCAACCCTATAGGCTGCATCTATTGGTGCTTGGCATCTGAAGACCTGTGGAGCTCCAGGTCGAACCTGATAGCTGAAGCCCTCAGCCTCCAGTATGGCCTCAACCTCCGCCCTCGGGAGGGTTTCATGGTCTCCCTTGAGTAGGAATATTATCCTCGCAGGGGGCATGGTTTTCAACTCCAGGGGCTGATGGTCTTCATATGGGTTTGAAGTGCAGCGTCCCGTCGGTGATGGTCAACTCATAGAGCTGATTCGGGTAGGGTTTTAGGTTGAAGGCCTCCAACTCCTCATGCGTCAGAATTAGGGTTAGTTTCCTCAACTCATACTCCTTTACATCCGCCCCTGGAAGCACTCTCTGGAGGCCCTTGCTTATCTGGATGACCATCTGACCTATCTCCTCCGGGAGCTCCTGGGGGGTGACTATCATCATCGGTGGTTTGGGTCTGATCTCGGCGAAGTCTATCTGGTAGCATTCCCTCCCCTCTGGGTCTTTGATGGCTCTCACCGATTGAACCTTCAGCCTTATCCTCACCGTCAGCAACTCTCTCCATCTATAGGGTCTCCTCCCTGGGAAATAGGTTGTGGTCACAGAACCATGTAGAGGTATAGGAGGGCTGAGGCTGTGAGGGCGAGGAGCCAGTTTTTCCAGCTCCAATTCAGAACCTTAGAGCCGTCGAACTCCGGGAGGGGTAGGAGGTTGAAGGCCGCCAGGCTGGCGTTTATCATGGCTCCAAGACCCGATAATAGGCGTAGCCTACCGATGGACATCTGATTTATCGCGAGGTAGATGAGGGCCTGGGCGATGTTGACGGCCGGCCCGGCGAGGGCGATTCGGCCATAATCCCATATCGGTGGGAGACCTGAGACGTAGACGGCTCCTGGAGCCACGATCTTCAGGGGCGTCAGATAGGAGAGGAGGGTGATCAACACCCCCATAGGGCTAAGCCTGAACTCAGCCCAGTAGCCGAGGCTCCTCGCGGTGAATCTATGCCCCAACTCGTGGAGGAGGAAGGCCGCAGCGAAGATGGCTATGGCTCCAAGCACCAGGAGGGGCCTCCTGAAGATGAGGCCCCTCAACCATGTGAGGGGTAGCAGCGATACGAGGAGGAGCGCCACGGAGAGGTGGTGGAGCTCCCGCATGGAGAACAGCGCAGGCTTCACCTCAGGGTGCCTCACCCACCGGATTTCGGTTTCGATCCTCGGTTCACGATATAGACCTGTGCATCCATGGGCCTCTGGGAGTCTATGCTCAGCGCAGTATAGGCCGCCGCAGTAGCGGCATCTGAAGGGGAGGTCGACTTCACGGCCGCAGTAGTCGCAGCGAGCCATGACTATGAGCCTCTCATCCCTATATGAGCTTAGAGTAGTAGGAGGGGGTTGGGGTGGAACTCCCTGTGGCCGACGATGGGTATAGGCTCACCGCAGTATTCGCAACGATTCTCATCGTCGAGATGCCAATCGGTGATGGTGTAGCCGACACGCTCTATGACAGCCCTACCGCAGCTCGGGCAGTAGGTGTTCTCATACTTATTCATGGGGACATTCCCTACGTAGACGTATCTGCATCCCTCCTCCACGGCGATCTCCCTCGCCCTCATCAAACTCTCAACAGGCGTCGGCGAGACATGGGTGAACTTGTAGTGAGGGAAGAATCGGCTGAGGTGCAACGGCGTATCTGGGCCGAGATTCTCAACGAGATATCTCGCCATAGCCCTCACCTCTTTCTCACCATCGTTTAGGCCTGGGATTATGAGGAAGGTCACCTCCACATGGACTCCACGCCGCTTCATCTCCACAGTCGCCTCCAAGATGCTTTTCAAGTCTCCGCTGCAGTATCTTCGATAGAAATCTTCGCTGAAGGATTTCCAGTCGACGTTCGCCGCATCGATGAGGTTGACTACCCTATCAAGGGCCTCGAGACTTATGTATCCGTTTGTCACGAGGACGTTCTTCACACCATGTTCATGGGCTATCTTGGCGGTGTCCTCGAAGTAGTCGAGGTTTATTATGGGCTCGTTGTAGGTGTAGGCGATGCTTGTGCAGCGTCGACGCCTGGCCATCTCCACTACCTCCTCGGGCTTCACATATCTCGTCGGCACTTCTCCAGGCTTAGCCGTCGATAGATGCCAGTTCTGACACCAGGGGCAGGTGAAGC
>CAZGKJ010000033.1:0-13535 GCA_964525955.1 uncultured Candidatus Bathyarchaeia archaeon | reverse complement strand
CCGATCTCCTTTCCAACTCCCTGCTCGGCCGTCCTCCCCGTTATGAGGGTTACCGTTATCTCCACGGCCGATCCTCTCCTACTTAGACCCTTAGATGATGACTTAAGCCTTGTGAGACATAACCGGATAACTCTTATTGGCTTTAGGCCTAACTCCATCGGTGGTGTCTATTGCTCCTAAACCTATGGGATCTCCCAAGGCTTAGGGATGTTCGGCGTAGGAAGGTTTCAAGCCACGACCCGACGGGTGGGAATAGGGATTATGTCACGGTTCAGAGGGGTGAAACCTACACGCTGGCCGAGATAGAGGGAGCCGGATGCATCAGGCATATCTGGATGACCATACGATGCGAGGATCGATGGCATCCAAGGAAGATCGTCCTCAGGATGTATTGGGACGGCGAGAGGGAGCCGAGCGTCGAGGCCCCCATCGGCGACTTCTTCGGCTTGGGGCATGGCATCTACAGGAACTTCGTCTCTCTGCCCCTGCAGATGGCCCCTGAAGATGGGAGGGGCCTAAACTCATGGTGGCCCATGCCCTTCAGCGACGGAGCCAGAATCGAGGTTGAAAACGAATGCGACACCGAGATCAGCCACCTATACTACCACATCGACTATGAGGAGTATGAGGAGCTCGACGAAGACCTAGGGAGATTCCACGCAGCCTGGAGGAGGGAGAACCCAACCGACGGCCTCGACTACTCGCAGCCCATAGACTATAGGAGGATTTGGAGGGAGGAGAGGAACATCGATGGAAGCGGAAACTACCTCATCCTCGAAGCCGAGGGGAGGGGCCACTACGTCGGATGCCACGTCGACATCCACAATCTAAGGGTGACGGACGAGTTCAACTGGTATGGTGAGGGGGATGAGATGATCTTCATCGACGGGGAACCTCTGCCGAGCATAGTTGGAACCGGAACCGAGGATTATTACTGCATGGCCTGGTGTCCAACACAGGAGTTCTGCACCCCCTTCTATGGGCTTCCCCTCCCAGGAGGCCCGAATTGGAGTGGGAGGATCAGCTGGTATAGGTATCACATCCTCGACCCAATATACTTCCAGAAGTCCATACGGGTGACGCTGGAGCATGGCCATGCGAACTGGAGGAGCGACGACATAAGCAGCACAGCCTACTGGTATCAGACCGAGCCCCATAAGAGGCCCTGGCCCCTCCTCCCCGTGGAGGAGCGGCTGCCGAGGGAGGAGCCATGAAGGTTGGAGTCTTCTCACCCAACGACCCCAGGCCCTGGGTTAGGGCTGAGAACATAGACCACATGATCCACCGTGAAAAACTCCTCATAGAGGCGCTGGAGAGAAACGGCGTCGAGGTTGTCAGGGGCGGAGAGGGATTGCCGAAGATGGATCAGATCGCATGGAACACGGAGCTTGTGAGGAGGCATATCAAACGCATAGCAGCCGAGAGACCTATGGCCCTCATCATAAACCAGGGCTCCTGGACCTTCCCCTATGACACCGTAGACGCCGTCAAACTCTACGAGGCAGAGACAGGGGACATAGCGAGGGTTATCATCTTCAGCCATAAAGACCCGAGGGTTCCAGGCTTAGTAGCCGGAATGGCTGCTGGAGGAGCCCTCAACCGCATAGGGGTCCCCTACTACCACGTCTATGGGGACATCGAATCCGATCCACGGGTCTTGGAGGAGTTGATGGCTGTTCTACGCTTCTATCAGCGCAGAGCTGAGGCTGAGGGGGATGTGAAGAGGGCTATCAAGGAGTTGAGGGGTCGGAAGTATCTCGCCCTCGGAGGCATGAGTCTAAGGATGCCGACTACGACGGCCGATGTAGATCAGTGGATGAAGCTCTTCGGCGTCACCTATGAAGCCCTCGACCAGTCGGAGCTCCTGGTAAGGGCGTGGAAAATGGTGGAGTGGGAGGGAAAACCAGGGGAGAGCCATTACCGCATCCTCGACCCAAGGTTGGAGAGGGCTGCTGAGTATATTCAGAGGCATGGACACATCGATTACAGCAGGGAGAAGTTGAGGGGTTTTGAGAAGCTCCTATATCAGCTCAGCTTATACTACGCAGCCCTCGACCTCGTTGAGGAGTATAAGGTGGACTTCCTTGGAGTCAAATGTCAGGATGAGCTGAGCGCCAGGGAGTGTACAGCCTGCCTTCTCTCAGCCTACCTCAACAACGATGTGGGGCCGGATGGCGAGCCTAAGCGGATTGTGCCGACGGCCTGTGAGAACGATATGGACTCTGCGCTCACCCAGCTCATCCTCCACTTGCTGACGGGTAAGCCAGCGGGCTTCGGAGACTTCAGGGATGTGGAGGAGGGCATCCTCACCATCATGAACTGTGGACAGCATCCACCCTACTTCTTCGGAGGCCCAGAGATGGACTCCAGGGCTAAGCTGGATTTGGCTGAGTATATGGGGCAGGAGGTCTTCTACGCCGCAGGGGGAAGCTCGGTGAGGGGGAGAACACCAGGCGGATATCTGATGACCATAGCCCGCTTAGCGAGGGAGAATCTGCGTTATCGACTTGTGGCAGCCGTCATCGAGACCGTTGAGGTCGACCCTTCAGAGCATGAGCGCTACAACCCCTCATGGCCAATCATAAAGGGCCGTATACCCATGCCGGATGAGGAGCTCATAGAGGTATGGCCCTGCAACCATCTGGCCTTCACCTATGGAGACTTGACGCCGCACCTCGCAGAGCTGGCTCATAGGCTCGACATCGGCTTCATAATCTACGACGCCGATGGTAGACGCTATACGAAGCCGACTTAGGTGAGGTGGATGCCGCTGCTCCTGGGAACCGACATAGGAACCCTCGGAGCGAAGTCTGTTCTCGTCGACGATGAGGGGCGCATAGTTGCCACGGCCTTTGAGGAGTATGGGGTTCTAACCCCAAGGCAGGGGTGGGCTGAGCAGTGGCCCGACGTCTGGGTTGAGGCCGCCTTCAAGACGATGAGGAGATGCATCGAAACTGCGGGGATAAACCCAGGAGATGTGGAGGGGGTCTGCATAAGCAGCCTCTACGGAGGGAGCGGAATCCCCTGCGATCGGGGGATGAGGCCCCTAAGGCCCTGCATCATCTGGGCTGACCGGAGAGCTGTGGAGGAGTGTCGATGGGTGGAGGAGAACGTCGGCGTCGACATCATCTATGAGAGGACGGGGAACGTCATCGACCCCTACTATGGATATACGAAGATGCTTTGGATAAAGCGCCATGAACCCGAAGTCTGGAGTCGGATTCATAGGTTGATGACCCCAAACGGCTACTGCATCTACAGGATGACAGGTGTTGAGAGCATAGACCTATCCAGCGCCGGAAACTATGGAGGAATCTTCGACATCCATCATCGAAACTGGTCAGAGGAACTGATGGAGCTCCTCGGCATACCCAGAGATTTCTTCCCCGAGAAGCTCTATGAGTCGGATGAGGTGGTTGGAGAGGTCACCTCCGAGGCCTCCAGGGAGACGGGTCTGATGCCTGGGACACCAGTGTGCGCTGGTGGCATCGATGCGCCGATGAGCGCCCTCGCCGTGGGAGCCCTGGAGAATGGGGATGTGGCTGTTATGCTGGGAACCTCCATGTGTAATGGCTTCATAAGCCACAGCCTCAGGCTTTCGCCGAGGTTGGTGAACTTCCCCTACGTCGTTGAGGGTCGAAGATGGCTCTACTCCTTCACAGGCGTCACAACGGCTGGATACTGTATAAGGTGGTTTAGGGATAACCTCGGCAGACTCGAAGCCCTCCTGGCCCCCGAGATGGATATGGATGCCTACGCCCTCTTGGATAGGGAGGCTGAACGGATTCCAGCGGGCTCTGAGGGTCTGATATTTCTCCCCCATATGATGGTGGGTGAGAGAGCGCCCTACTGGGATGAGCATCTCAGGGGAGCCCTCCTCGGCCTAACGGTCTACCACACCAGGCCTCATCTCTTCAGGGCCTTCCTGGAGGGCGTCGCCTACGCAGCCCGATACAGCCTTGAGGCAGCGAGGGAGGCGGGTCATCCACTGAGGAGGATTATGCTCGTCGACGGCGGAGCGAGGTCTAAGCTCTGGAGGCATATCCTGGCGGATGTCACCGGTTTGAGGATGCTCTACCTACCCCAGGCGGTGGGTGCGCCTCTGGGAGACGCCCTGTTGGCCGCCGTCGCCGTTGGAGCCGTTAGGGATGTGAGGGCCATCTGGATCTGGCTGGGTGAGGGTCTCTGGGTTGAGCCTAACCCTGAGAATTCCAGGCTTTATGAAGCCTATTATGGGCTGTATAGGCGTTCCCTTGAGGCCTGTGGGGTTGTCTTCAGGGGGATAAAGGGGTTGGTTAGCTGAGCGCCGACTTCTTTATGATCTCTACGTTCACCTCTCCGGAGGTGTAGGTGGCTCCGGTTCTCAGGCTCGTCAGCCCTACGACGGCTGGGGCGAAGAGCGCTGGATCTATCTGGGTGAAGTCGAAGTTCACGGCCTTATATATCTCGTAGGAGGGCTTACCATACTCCTTCGAGGTTGATGAGGGAGCCTTCTCAGCCAGCTCCCTCAGAACCCCATCCTCCTCGTCGACGATGAAGTGGGTGACGCCGCCGTAGGTGAGGGCATCCTCAGCCCTCCCCATCGCCTTACCCCAATCGCTGTGCACGGGCATTATTGGGGCGTAGCCGACTCCATACTCCACCTTCCTCAAATCCAGGCCTAATACGTCGAGTCTGAAGAGGCCTGTCTCGACTACTCGACCCGATATCTGAACCATCCCCGCTATTGAGGTGGTTGAGGTCAACAGCAGGTAGAGGTTTCTGGGGTCGACGCCGCATTTCTCAGCTATGAACCTCGCAGCCTCATCCGTCGGCTTCCTATCCGTCTCCAAAAGCAGCACCGCCACATCGGCCTCATCCTTATACTCAATTTTCTGGTAGACCTTCTTAGGCTTCAGGGCGAGGGCCCTCCCAGGGCCTGAGGCGTCAGCCGTGTAGTCTCCGGCCTTGATCCTCCAGCCGGCGAGCTGGGCTCCGAAGAGGGCGATTGCTGGGTGATCCGTTGAGACGATGATCGTCGGCAGCTTCAACCCCCCATAGTCGGCATAGCCGAGATGCGCCTCACCGGCTCCACCCATCGCTATCCTCGTGACCATCAATCCAGCGGCGTATCCTCCAGGAGCCTCCAGCCCTGTGTCTATGACCGTTGAGCCGCAGGGGAGCTCTGATACCCCTATCCGGTAGAGGTCTGGGTCTGAGAGGAGCTCCTCCACCAGTTTATATGCGAGGCGGTTTATGCTCAGCACCCTTCTTCCACCTCCTATACGGGTTTGAGGATGAGGTTAAAAGGCCTCCGCTCCAGGAGCTGGGGCTGTGGCTGCCGCCTCCATTTTAAGGTTTCATCAGCCTCTCAACGGCCTCCTCGAAGGCTCTGCGGAGCTCCTCATCGAAGCCTATGAGGAGAACCTCCCTCAGCGGCGTCCCCTCATCTATATGCCTCTTCAGCTCCTCCACCATCACCTCAGCTGCATCGGCTGCGGCTACCCCTCCGACGCCTGTTCCGAGGCCTGGGAAGGCTATGCTCCTCGCCTTCAGCTTTGCGGCGTATCTCAGGGCCGCCTTCATCGCCTTTCTGACGTTTTGTAGGCCGATCCTCATCGCTGGGCGGCTCATCGTCGGAGCATGGATCACCCATCTTGCCCTCAGCCCACCGGCTCCAGTGGCTATGGCCTCGCCGACTGGGAGGGGTGCATATCTCCGAGCCTCCTCCTCTATCTCTGCTCCACCCCTCCGCCTTATGGCTCCGGCTACCCCCCCACCCATGATGAGGAGGCTGTTAGCCGGATTCACTATCGCCTCGGCGTCAGCCTCCGTGATGTCCCCCCTCAACACCCTAACCCTAACACCCTTATACGTCACCTCCATCCCTTCACCTCCTCCCACGGCACCACTCGGCCACTGGGCAGCTATCGCATCTATGCCTCTTACAGAATTCGAGGTATATCCTAACCAGCGCCGACTCATAAGGTCTGGGATCACTAAGCCTCAGAGTCTCAGCCATCCTCTCAGCTATCTCACCTGGCCTTGGATCAGCCTTAGGCCAGATGCCCCTCAGCTCCCTGAGGAAGATGTTGACGCCTACGGGGCCCAATCCCTTAAGGGTTTGAAACCTCCTCTCCAAGTCCCTCGGATTCTCAGCCTCATCATGCAGTCTCTCCAGGCTTCCATAAGCCCTTAGGAGTCTCCCCATCGCCTCCAGGAGGTTTGAGGCTGTTGAGAAGTCGTAGCGGACGTATCCCCCCGAGTCGAGTACCTCCACCAATCTATCCCATCCGGCTTCAATTATCTTCTCAGGGGTGTCCAGCCCCTCCTCCATGAATCTCCTGAAGGTTCTCTTAGCTATCTCAGCCGATATACGCTTGGCGAAGAGCATCGAGGCCAACAGCCACTTAAACCTATCCTCAGCTCTATGGAGGTTGAGGCCCAGCTCCTCGGCGTAGGTTGGTATCCTCCTCAGCGTCTCCTCCAGGCTCATTCCCCTTCATCTAACCCTTCAATATGCCTCAGGATGAGTTTAACGGCCTCCTCAGCGTCGCATCTATCCGTCTCTATCTCCAGGTCGGCGTCCAGAGGCCACTGGAATTCACTCCAGATGATGTGGACAGCCTCCTCCGGTATCGGCTTCGACCTCTCGGCGTTCCGCTTTAGGCAGAGCTCCAGGGGCGCCTTCAAGAGAATCGTGAGCACCCTCCCACGATGGCCGACTATCTCCCTCACCCTATCCCTCCACGCCTTGCGGTAGAAGGTTCCATCGAGGATTATGTATCGATACTCCCCGAGGCTTCTATATAACTCATTCATCAGCCTCCGATAGACCCTCCGCTTGAAGGCGTCCGTTGAGATGACCCTCGAATCTGGGAGGAGCTCCCGAAGCCTCCTCGCTATGGAGGATTTACCAACGGCGACGGGTCCGCAGAGGATGATGACTATGGGCCTCAACCCTCCAGCCATCTCAACCTCTCCAGGGCCTCCTCCAGCTCCGCTATGAAGATGCCGATGCAGCAGTCCCCTATGCCGCCGACCCATATGAGATACTCGTCATACTCGACGAGGCCGCAGCCGAAGAGGGTTTTTGGTCTATCCCCATACTCCTCGATGAGCCCCCTCGGCTCGAGGAGGTAATCTGAGACGGCGAGGAGTCGGCCATCCTCGTCGACGACGGCGAGGCCGTTTCTAAAGGCCAGATCCCTATTTGAGGCTCCATGCCATCCGATGAGGTATTCACCCCCTGAGAGCCTTAGGGCGTTAGTTGACCACCCTATTCTGGACTCCCAATCCTCCACAGCCATCACGGGTTCGAGGCTCCACATCCGCATCTCCTCCAGGTCTGCTCTGCATCTCCAGCAGATCCTCACATCTCTTATGGTGGGCCTCGTCAGCATCGAGGCCTCCGAACCCTTTAGGTTGAGGATGGCTGAGTCCTTGATCTCAGGCGTATAGGTTTCACCGTCCTCGGCGATGGTGAAGTATCCACGCCCCATCTCCTCCCAATCCCCGTTGAATCTGGCCAGGCCCTGGACGTAGGTCTTGGTTAGCTCTCCCCCCTCGGCTTTGAAGCCTACGCCTGTGTAGAGGATGAGGTATCCATCCTCCACGCTGTGGATTCTCGCATCCTCGCAGCCCCTTATGTCCCATAGCTCCCTCGGCCAGAGGATTATCCTGGCCTCCAGAGGCCCCTCGATCTCCCCGTTGAGGATTCTCTCCACGTCGATGGAGAGTTTGGCGATGGAGGAGGAGTAGGAGTAGAACTCGAAGATGCATCGGGGGAATATCTGGAGCTCCCTCCCCTCCAATAGGGCTCCTGGGTTGAAGGCTGAGGTTGGATGTCTCCGAATGTAGTTGGCGATCTCAACCTCTCCAGGCCCTATGTAGAGCCTCCTAACCTGGAAGACGTCCTCAACCCTCGCCTTCCTTAAACCCTTAAGCCCTCTCAAGGCCTCTCGGCATTTCTCTGCGAGCCTCTCCTCGACGCTCATCGGGACACCGGATTATTTAGTCCTAAACCACATATATCATCGGTGTCTCCGTTGGCTGTAAGGCGGATAGGCATCATGACGGCTTGGAACTCGGATTCAGGGGTATATGTCCACGCTAAGCCCCTCGTGGAGGCGTGGAGGGATATGGGCATCGACGTCAGGGTCTTCTCCTACATCCCAGAGGATTTCCATGGTCGAGTCCTCTTCGGGGTGGATGAGCCCTATGTTCTGAGGTGCTTCGGCACCTCAACTAAAACCAACTACCTAGACCCAAGACCACTATTGACGGAGGATTACGATATCCTCGTAGTCGAGGATTTGAAGATGCTCCCCATGGAGCCCCTATCGAAGGTCTTCAACCTCATCAAGCGTCGAGCTGGAGCCGTTGTTCATATACTGCATGAGAACACGATCCTCGGCTCAAAGCCTCCCCAGCCTCCGGTCTTCTACTCCTTCAACTGGGATGCCGTCGTATACATAGATGAGCGTCAGAGGTGGTTTGCGGAGAAGATCTATGGTGGGAGGGCCGTCTATATACCCTTCCCATGCTATCCGCTGAGGGATGGAGATAAGGCTGAGATGAGGGGGAGATTGGAGCTGGATGTGGAGGGCGGCCTAATCCTCGTCTACGCCCTTGGAGGCTACTCCCCCTACCTCCCCAAGCTTCCAGCCGAGGGGTTGGAGGAGGCCCATTTCCTCATCCTATCTAAGGGTGGGGAGGTCTTCACCTATCCCCAGACGGAGTTTAGGATGGTTAAGCCCCTCACCGATGAGGAGCTCGACCTCTACGTCCTCGCCTCCGACGCCGTCATACTCCATAAGGTTAGGGCGCCCCCATATCCGATAGCGGTCTCCTCAACGGCCGTCTACCAGCTCCTGGGAGCTCAGAGACCCCTACTCGCTCCAAAGCTCTCGGAATACTTCACACCCTTCGAGGATGTCATCTTGAGATATGCCGATAGGGAGGAGCTGGGGAGGATGCTGATAAGGGTTCTCAGGGGCGACGTCGATGAGACTCTGAGGAGGGCGAGGGGCTTCGTCGAGGAGCGATCTCCGAGGAGGATCGCTAAGCTATACATCAAACTCTTCGAGGAGCTCTGCTAACCCCTTTTAAAGCCTTAAAGACCATGGCAGGGGATGGGAGAGTACGACCTCCTCATCAGGGATGCCCTAATCGTCGATGGAAGCGGCAAACCGCCTTACAGGGGCTCCATAGGGGTTGAGGGCGATAGGATCACGGCCATAGGCGACGTCGAGGGCGATGCGAAGATCGAGATAGATGCCAGGGGCCTCGTGGCCTCCCCCGGCTTCATAGATGCCCACAGCCATGCGGATTGGACCCTGCTCTGGTATCCCCTCTGCGAGAGCTATGTGATGCAGGGGGTCACAACCTTCGTCGGAGGCCAATGTGGAGGCTCACCGGCTCCACTGAGGGAGTATATTAGGCTGCCATGGATGTTGATGGACTACCTCGATGAGCTCCACCCCTACATGTATTATCCGCCTCCTCTCTTCCCCCTGGAGACAGTCAACGAGTGGATGGAGGAGAAATTCGGCTGGAGGATCGACTGGACGACGATGGAGGGATACTTCAAGCGGGTTGAGCGGGAGGGCATCTCCATCAACTATGCCCCTCTCGTGGGCCATGGAACCATACGATATGCGGTGATGGGTAGGGACTACAAGAGGCATTCGAAGCCGGAGGAGTTGGAGGAGATGAAGGAGCTCATAGCCGAGGCGATGGAGCAGGGATGCATAGGGATGTCGACGGGACTCGACTACGATCCAGATGTCTTCGCCGATAAGTCTGAGATAGATGAGTGTGTCGCCGTCCTGAGGGAGTATGGAGGCGTCTATTCTCCTCATTGGAGGAGGACGGGTCGTCGACGAGACATAGCCGTTGGGACACGTCTTCCGGAGAGGATTAAGGGGATAGCCGAGGTCATAGACACCTGCCGCAGGACGGGTGTCCCCCTCCACATAGCCCATCTCTACGGCGGCTATGATGTCTATCCGCCTCCTCCACCGGTTCTCCAGGAGGCCGTAGGCAAGGCGACGCTCCAGCTCATCGATGAGGCGAGAGCTGAGGGTTTAAGGGTGACCTTCGACGTCATACCCTACTACGGCTGGAATCCGATGCCATATCTCTGCAGCCTACATTTGACGCCTTGGCTTAGGCTCCTCGGCTCGAGGGAGGCGCTGGCTAAGTGGCTGAGGGTTGAGGATTTCAGGAGAGATGTGAAGGAGGCCTTCGCAGCGGGTAAATGGTTTATCAGGGTGCATATCAACCCCAACACAAATCCCAGGTGGGCTGAGAACATCCTAATCGTGAAGCATAGGAATGAGGATTATAACGGAAGGACCCTCGCAGAGGTCTCTGAGCTTAGGGGTAAGGACCCCCTCGACACCCTCTTCGACCTCATCGTCGAGGACCCAGATGCGAGGGGTGCAACGAGGGATTACCGTATCTCAGAGGATTATGTGAAGCTCTTCTTCAAGCATCCAGCCTCCATGGTCGGCGTCGACGTCGCAGTTTTCGACGACAAGTATCAGATGAGGTCGCCGCCCTACTATATGCCTGGCATCAACAACTATGGGGCCTACCCCTCCTTCATCAGCCGATACGTGAGGGAGCAAGGGCTCCTCACCCTCGAGGAGGCCGTAAGGAAGTGCACATCGCTTCCGGCGGAGGTCTACGGAATCAAGCATCGAGGCCTCCTAAGGGAGGGCTATTACGCAGACATCGTCCTCTTCGACTTGGAGAGGCTTAAGGTGGCTGGAGACCTCCTCGAGCCCCGTAGATATCCAGAGGGAATAGAGTATGTCATCGTAAACGGCGAGATGGTCGTCGAGAAGGGTGAACATAGAGGTGTGAGGCCGGGGAGAATCTTGAAGAGGGTGGGCTGAAACCCCTTTTTCTCAGATCATCTCCCGCTACTCGACCTTATGAGGAATCGATCTTCGAATCAATAGGAGGTAGATTAGTAGGAGGATTAGGGCTGCGGCGACTATGAGATCAACCTTCCCCAGGAGCTCCTCGACGATTATCCAGTTCTGACCCAATATGACGCCAGCGTAGGCGAGGGCGAGATTCCAGGGTATGGAGCCCAGCAGCGTTAGGGTGGAGAAGGCCCAGAAATCCATGCGGCCTATGCCAGCTGGGAGGGATATGACTGTTCTCAAAGCCGGAGTCATCCTGCCTATGAGGATGAAGACGGTTCCATATCTGGCGAGCCATCTCTCGGCCCTCTCGAGGTCTCCCTCCCCTACGTGGAGCAGCCATCCATATCGCTGTAGGAGGCCTCGACCATATCTCGCTCCGAGGAGGTAGAGGATGGTGGAGCCGAGGAGGTTGGCAACCGTCGCCGTGAGGACTACCATCCAGAGGTTGAAGACACCCTCATAGCTGAGGTAGCCTGCGAGGGGGACGACGATCTCGCTGGGTATGGGGATCAAAGCGCTCTCAAGGGTCATGGAGATGAAGACGCCGAGGTATCCCAGCTCCTCAACGAAGCCCACGGCTATTTGGAATAGGGTTCTGGTGAAGCCGAGGGATGGGGGCTCGGCTGAGGAGAATACGCCGAAGGCGAGGATTAGGAGCGTTGAGGCCGATGCAATCCAATATAACCTATCTAATCTCATCGATCCAGGCCCTCGATATTGGGGTGGATTCATCTTGAGAGCCTTATAAAGGGTTAGGCGGAGGGTATAACCTTCACAGCCGTCGCCTTAAAACCTGCGTAGAGCATATCCCCAGGCCTGGGGCTGAGCTCCTCATAGGAGCCCCTCGTTATCAGCGCCCTGAGGCATAGGCCTCCCCGCATGAGCTCCACCTCCATGAGGGGGCCGAGCTCCTCAACTCCAACGACCTCGCAGCGTATCCGATTTCTCATGCTACTCCTCACAGGGATGCGTGATAGGACTATGTCCTCACGGCCGAGGAGGAGGAGCACCCTATTCCCAAGGGTTAGCTTCCTCGTATAGGCGGCTATCAGTTTCACGCCCTCGACGTCGATGAGGAGCAGTCCTCCATCACAGTTCTCCACGACGCCCTCCAGGATGTTTGGCCTCCCACTAAGCCAGGCAACCTCCATCGATCTCGGGTCTCTGAAGACCTCCATGGGCCTCCCAACCTGTATGATCTCGCCGCCATACATCACAGCCATCCGATTTCCAAGCTCGGCGGCCTCAACTGGGTCGTGGGTCACGTGGATGGCTGTGAAGCCCAGCTCACGGTGTAGCCTCTTAATCAGCTCTTTGGCTGACTCCCTCGAGGCCTCATCGAGGCTGCTGAGGGGCTCATCGAGGAGGAGGGCCTTAGGCCTTATGATGAGGGCTCTCGCCAGGGCCACCCGCTGCCTTTCTCCCCCGCTGAGGGTCTCAGGCATCCTCCTTAGAAGACCCCCGATGCCGATGTATTCGGCGACCTCTAAGACCCTTCTATGAATCTCGGACTCCCAAGTCCCCCTTATCCTTAGGCCGTAGGCGATGTTCTCGTAGACTGTCATGTGGGGCCAGAGGGCTATGCTCTGGGGGACGTAGGCGAATCCCCTCCGTTCAGGTGGGAGATCTGTGACGGCTCCTCCATCGATGTAGATTCTCCCAGCCTCAGGTCTCCTGAACCCTATGAGGGTTTCGAGGAGGATGGTTTTACCCGCCCCGCTTGGCCCCATGAGGGTGAGATACTCGCCCCCCTCGATGCTCAGCTCCTCGATTCGCAGTGTGAAGTCTCCAGCCCTCACCCGCAGCCTCTCAACCCTTATCATCGCCTCTCCTCCATAGCCCTCAGGCCTGTGAGGATTATGAGGCTGGCTATGAGCAGTAGAACCGACAATCCAGCGGCAGCCTTTAACCCCTTTGTTAGGAACCACTCATAGACGAGGACTCCCGCCACGGTTGGGTGGTAGGCCACCACCATTATGGCCCCAACCTCGCTTATAGCCCTGGCGAGGCTCATCAGCCATCCCGTGAGGATGCTCCTCCAAGCCAATGGCAGTGAGATTGTGAGGAAGACCCTATGGGCTGAGGCGCCCAGGCTTCTCGCCACCTTCTCAAGCCCCAGATCGATGGAGTCGAAACCCCTCTTGGCGAAGTTCACGGCGAAGGGTGAGGAGACGAAGACCATGGCGAGAACCACCCCATAGAGGCTGTCCTCAACCCTGATGCCGAGGGGGGAGAATAGTTGGCCGAGGGGCGCCCTGCTGTTAAATGCGAGGAGCACAGCTATACCCGCAACCGTATGGGGGAGGATCAGGGGGAGGTCGAGGAGGCCCTGGATGAGACTCTTACCCCTGAAATCAACTCGGCTCAGCATGTAGGCGAGGGGAACGCCGAAGAGGGTTGAGAACGACGCCGATGCGGCTCCAGCCCCCAGTGAAAGGGCCACAGCCGATAGGGCTCTGGGATTCGTAGCCGTCTCCGGGAGCCATCCACCCCCTATGGAGATGAGGAAGAGCAGGGGGATGACGAGGACAGCTATGAGGATGCTCGCCAGCCCTGAGAGGTGGAGGAGGAACCATCTGGCACCAGCCAAGGGGGAGCCAGACTCAACGGACATCA
>CAZGKJ010000032.1:12175-13713 GCA_964525955.1 uncultured Candidatus Bathyarchaeia archaeon | reverse complement strand
CCTAAATAGTGAGCTTGGCTATCACCCCTTGTATGAGGCTTAGACTCATCGCCTCAACACCTGACATCGAGCCCCTCATAGCGGCAGCCATCCTCACCACGACGGGCTCCAAGCCCTCAGAGGCCTATGAGGCCCTGAGGAGGCAGCCGAGGAGGGCTGAGAGGATCGTTGAGAGACTTGAGTTCCATCATGGAAGCGTCTTCGAGCATAACAGGCTATGCTGGCTCCTTGAGGCTGAGGACGAAGCCATACTGGAGCTGTTGTTGAGGAGTCGATTCTTCCAACTCTCCAGGCTTGGGGATGAGCGATGGCTGATGAGCGCCAACCTGAGAACAGTCATCGAATACATTAGGCAACATAGAGACCCCATCGCTGAGGCCCTCCTTGAGTCCATAGGGGAGGTGGCTCCCACCGTCTATAAGCGGTTGAGGGGGGAGACATCTAAATGAGGGTGAAGCTCCTCGCATACATACCATCCAGGGAGCTCCTCAACATAGCTGGAGAAATGTCAGATTTAGAGCTCTTAAGCCATCTGGCTTACATCTTCGCCGTTGAGGGTATAAGCCGTGTATGCAGCCATCAACTCGTCAGGCATAGGGCTGCATCTTACTCCCAGCAGAGTCAGAGATACGTAGAGGTTGAACGCCTAAGGGATTATGTCGTCACCCCCAAGACCATCGAGGGGAGGGGACGCGAGATCTTCGATGCTCTGATAGAAGAGGCCAGCAGGGCGTATAGACGGCTCATCGAACTCGGCGTCCCGAGGGAGGATGCCAGATTCGTGCTGCCCAACGCCACCGAGACCCATCTAATGGTGACGATGGACGGCCGGTCGCTACTCCACTTCTTCGGCCTCCGATGCTGCCTCAGGGCTCAGTGGGAGATCAGGGAGCTGGCCGACGAGATGCTCAGAGAGGTCCGCAGGGTTGAGCCCAAACTCTTCCGAAGGGCTGGCCCCTACTGCTATCAATTGGGCTACTGTCCCGAGGGGCGCTTCACCTGCGGCCGTATGGAGGAGGTTAAGAAGCGTTACAGCTCGCTGGGATATGGGGGCTGACCAGAGATGGGGAGGGCTGAGTATAAGGTTCCAGGTGGTAAGCTCATAAGGGTGAGGGTTGAAGCCGAGGATGATCGAATCAAGGCCATCAAGTTTACGGGGGACTTCTTCCTCCACCCCGAAACCGATCTGGAGGGGTTGGAGCATCATCTCATCGGCGTCGAAGCCGATCCAGAGTCGGTGAGGGAGGCCATCGCAGGATTCTTCGAGGAGCGAGGGACGATTCTCGTCGGCGTCTCCCCCGAGGATTTTGTGAAGGTCACCCTGAAGGCCCTCAGGGCCTAACCCCATCCCTCATGGAGGGTGGGATGCATCTCCTCAACCTCTCTATCGCTCTGAGCTTCTCCTCCCTGCCAAGCCTCGCCTCCCCTATGCCCTCACGCAGTATATGTATGGCCTCATCCATCGCCCTCCGATCGACGGGGAAGGGGACGCCATCCTTCCCGCCGAAGGCGAAGCTATACTTCACGGGATCCCTCCA
>CAZGKJ010000032.1:0-12075 GCA_964525955.1 uncultured Candidatus Bathyarchaeia archaeon | reverse complement strand
AGGGGACGCCATCCTTCCCGCCGAAGGCGAAGCTATACTTCACGGGATCCCTCCAGCTCGCCTCCTCGCCGTAGATGAGCTCCGCCACCAGGGCCAGCCCCCTAACAGTTGAGGGGCCTACACCCCGCAGGGAGACGAGCTCCTCATAGTCTCTGGGCTGGAACTCATAGGCCCTCCTCAAGGCCTCCCAATTTATGCTCCTCGGCATGATGAGATGCCTCGGAGCCTCCCCGCCTATCCACCGCTCCAGAGTCGTCTGGGGGGCAGGGGCCTCAGCTATCAGCCTCCTCAGCCTTCGAGGCCCCTCCCTCACTATGTCGACGCAGGCCCTTCGATTCCCATTACTCCTCTTTGATGTCATGTCCAGAGTCGACTTCAGCCTCGTGTTGCAGAGGATGGCGCTGTGAGGCTCGACGATGAGGCTGCTGTGCTCCATGGGCCAGTGGTATCGCCGTGCGTTTCCAAGCTCATCGTTCATACCCTGCTGTATGACGATCCAGTGTCCATGCTCATCGAAGATGAAGGCGTGATGATAGAGGCTGTAGCCATCCTGGATTAGGGCGTTGTCAATCTTAGCCGCCATCCTGCTGACGTATTGGAGCTCCTCAACCCTATGGCTGGGTAGACCCAAAACCTGGGAGAGGGCCTCGATCTCCTCGGGGGTTCTCCTCGACGCTCTGCCCTTCCCTCCTGCGACGGCTACCCCCATCTCCCCTGGGTCTATGGCCTCCTTCAGGGCTGCGCAGGTAACCGTCGTCGTCCCGCTTGAGTGCCAATCATATCCGAGGACGCAGCTTAGGGATTGGAAGAACCAGGGGTCTGAAAGCCTACGTAGGAGCTCGTGGACGCCGTATTCGTCGATGATGATGTCGACGATGCACTCAGCTAACCTAACCATCCTGTTGAATAGCCATCTCGGAGCCCTCCCATGGTGTAGGGGGAGGTCTGCGAAGCCCCTCAGCAATCCGAGGGCAACTCGGATGGAGGGGATAAAAACCTTCCCGAAGCATCGGATGGGGAGGGATATGTGAAAGTTAATGCCTCGACAACCTATAGGCGAGGGCTGTGAAGCCGAGGGCTGCAGCCTCAACATCTCTCAGCGATATATGCTCATCGGGCTGGTGGGCCAGGGAGGGGTCTCCGGGGCCGAAGCCTATGCTTGGGATTCCCAGCTCACCGGCTGTTGCGACGCCGTCGGTGCTGAACCTCCAAACCGTCGTCTCCGGCCTCCGACCGAAGGCCTCCTCCAAGGCCTTTAGGCTTTCCTCCGTCAACCAGTGATCTCGAGGCGTGATCCATCCAGGGAAGTACTCCCTCACCCTCATCTTATATCCTGTATAGCAGGTGTATTCCCTCTCCATCAGCTCCACCTCAACCCCTGGCGTCAGCCCCCTAATCTCCTCAACGACCTCCTCGGGCTTCTCCCCTGGTATTAGTCTCCGGTCGATGGTGATGGTGCATAGGTCTGGTATGATCGGCCCTGAGCCTGGGCTGCATCTGATGTCCGTAACCGCTATTGAGCCTGCTCCGAGGATTGGATGCCTTGGGAGCTCCATCTCCCTAATCCTCTGGAGGAGGGGTATCATCTCGTAGATGGCGTTCACACCCAGCTCTGGCATGCTGGCGTGGCTGGTTACACCCCTCGTCGAGGCCTTGAGGACGCATCTACCCCTTTGTCCGAGGCTGAGCTTGAGGTCGCTGGGCTCACAGATGACGGCTGCATGGGGTTTTCTCCCCAAGCCCTCTATGATGTGTTTCGTCGCCACGCCCTCAACGGTCTCCTCGTGGACGACGCATGAGACTATGATCTCCCCCTCAACATCTGGGATGGAGCATCCATAGATGAGGGCTGCGAGGCTCCCCTTCATATCAACGGCTCCACGCCCGTAGAGGATGCCGTCGACCACCTCGGCGCCGTAGGGTGGATGGCTCCATCGGTCTGGGGAGCCTGGCTCTACGTGATCCATGTGGCCGTCGAAGAGTATTAGGCGATCTCCAGCTCCACGTCTCCCGATGACGTTCCCCATCTCATCGACCTCAACCTCATAGCCGAGCTCCTCCATCTCCTCGGCTATGATCTCGGCCACCTGCTCCTCATGGCCTGAGAGGCTTGGGGTGCTTACAAGTCGTTTCAGAAACCTATGTAGTTTAGGCTTCAGCTCCCTAAGCCTCTCAGCATATCTATCCAGGTCGCTGCTTGATGACTCTGCCATATCTGTCGATCTCCCCCCTCCTAATCCTGGTGCTGGAGATGGGTTTGCCATCCTCCGCTAAGACCATCTTTATGCAGAAGACGAGGAGCGGTCTCAAACCCCTCTCAGCCCTAAGCCTGTTGATCTCATCGGCCCTCGGCTCAGTCTCCTCGCTGACGACGATCCCCTCGATCTCACCGTTCTCCACCGTCGGGCCGTAGGGGTCGTTTATGGGTATTATCTCAGCCCTATCACTATACCCATTCTCCTCCAGGAACCTCTTGAGGGCGGAGAAACGCTTCTCAAAGGGATCGAAGTAGTGATCATGGAGCTTACTCGCAAACTCATCGGTAGTCAAACCTATGAGGACTCTGTCAGCGACCTTGAAGGCCTCCTCCAGGAGAGTCTGATGGCCCTTATGCAATAGGTCGAAGGTCCCCCCGACGGTTACGAGTCTCAATCGTCGATCAACCATCTGGACAGCTCCTGAATCTCCATAACCGATGTCCAATCCCCATTTTAACTTTTAGGTTCCCACCACAACCATTAAAGCCTTCTAAACCCATTTAGGGTGCATGACCTTGACCGGGGAGCGAAGCAGTAGGCTTCCAGGCTTCTATAAGAGGCCCCTGGAGGAGCGTCTCCGCATAGTCTCAGAGCTCTCGGAGCTCTCAGATGAGGATGTCAGCCTACTCCGCTCAGGTGGGGGTCTCAGCCTCGAGATCGCCGATAGGATGATTGAGAACGTCATCGGCCTCATGGCCTACCCCTTCGCCGTGGCCGTGAACTTCAGGATAAATGGCCGAGACATCCTCGTCCCCATGGTGCTGGAGGAGCCATCAGTGGTGGCGGCCGCCAGCAACATGGCGAGATTGATGAGGGAAGGCGAAGGTATCAAGGCGAGCTCCACCGATCCGGTGATGATTGGGCAGATTCAGGTGGTCGACATCTCAGACATGGAGGAGGCCGTTGAGGCCGTGAGGGGTGAACGGGAGCATATATTGGAGCTGGCGAATGAGCAGGACCCAATATTGGTGAAGCTTGGAGGTGGAGCGAGGGACCTGGAGATTAGGCGGATTGAAACCGAGATGGGGGAGATGCTCATCCTTCATCTACTCGTCGACTGCAGGGATGCGATGGGCGCCAACGCCGTCAACACTATGTGTGAGGCCGTCGCCCCCCTCATAGAGAGGCTGACGGGAGGCCGGGTTCTACTACGAATCATATCGAACCTCGCCGATAGACGCCTCGCAAGGGCTGAGGCCGTTGTGAGAAAGGAGCTCCTCGGGGGGGAGGAGGTCGTCGACGACATCGTGAGGGCATGGGCCTTCGCAGATACAGACCCCTATAGGGCTGCGACCCACAACAAGGGGATTATGAACGGAATCATCGCCGTCGCCCTCGCAACGGCTCAGGATCACAGGGCCATAGAGGCTGGAGCCCACGCCTACGCCGCCAGAACGGGGAGGTATAGGGCGCTGAGCAGGTGGTGGAAAAATGAGGATGGAGACCTCGTCGGCGAGTTGGAGCTCCCCATCGCCGTCGGAGTCGTAGGCGGAGCCACGAGAACCCACCCCATGGCGAGGCTGGCGCTGAAGATCATGGGCGTCTCAACGGCGAGGGAGCTGGCGGAGGTGATGGCCGCCGTCGGATTGGCTCAGAATCTCGGAGCCCTCAGGGCCCTGGTTCAGGAGGGCATCCAATACGGACATATGAGGCTTCACGCCAGAAACCTCGTCATCATGGCTGGAGCCGAGGGTGAGCTGATAGATAGGGCTGTGGAGGAGCTCGTCTCCTCAGGCGGCAGGATCACATTCGATAGGGCTAAGGAGGTCGTCAACAGGCTGAAGGCGCAGAAGCGGGATCATTAATCATTTTTATGAGGGAGGGATTCCGAACTTTTCGCATTTAATGTTGGGGGCGTCAACGCTTTTAACTATGAGGAGAGTTGTTTAGAGATATGAAGCCCTGGCTCCTAAATCTCCTCGCCTGCCCCATAGATAAGCATCACCCCCTCAAGGCGTGGTTCTTTAAGTGGGAGACCTCCGAGGAGGAGTTGAGGAGTCTCTCATCGAAGGCAGGTGTTCCGGCTGAGAGTTATGAGGCTGGATATAGGCAGCTGGCTAAGCAGCTCCTCGATGGAACCATAAGTCCCGAGGCCATAAGGGCCATCACCGATCTGACGGGCTGTGAGGCTTCGATGAGGCTTCTTCAGGGGGCCTTGGAGGCGCTGGATCGATTGACCGATGCGATGGATAGGTCTGAGGAGGAGCTCCTAAAGGAGTTTCGGGAGGAGATAGACCGCCTATATCGCTTCCTAAACCTCACGGAGGTTGAGGTTGGCCTACTATACTGCCCTAAATGTGGCCGGTGGTATCCGATAGGGAGCTCTGTTGAGTCGGTCCCTGAGCTCCTCCCAGATGAGTTGAGGGATAGGGAGCGAGACCTCTCCTGGATGGAGAGGTGGAGGGAGCTGATACCGAGGGAGATAGTTGAGGGGGGTAAGCCCTTCAACCTGGGAGGATAAACCCCATCACATCGAGCCTCGTAGCATAAAACTTATATATTAGAATCTTTGGGTGAGTAATGCCCCCGGGTGATCGGTCTTCTGATTTTAGATGAGGAAGACTTGACGGTGGAGCAGGTTAGCAGTTGGGGGAGATGAGGAGGGAGCGTTCGGATAGGGAGGATGTCTGCCCCGAGTGCGGGAGCAGAAACCTCATCCATGATGAGGAGTCTGGTGAGGTCATCTGCGGCTCCTGCGGCCTCGTCATAAGGGAGTCCATGATCGATGAGGGGCCTGAGTGGAGGGCCTTCACCCAGAGCGAGAAGGAGGCTCGAAGCCGAGTCGGAGTCCCGCTGACCTACTCGGTCCATGATAAGGGCCTCACAACCATGATCGGCCGAGTCAGCCGCGACGCGATGGGGAGGGAGCTCCCCTTCAAGACGAAGCTCCAGATGTTGAGGCTTAGGAAGTGGCATATGAGGTCGAGGATACACAGCTCCATGGATCGAAACCTCGCCCAGGCTATGGCTGAGCTGGATAGGCTTTCGGATAAGCTGCATCTACCCTCATCGGTGAAGGAGAAGGCGGCCATAATATATCGGAAGGCCCTGGAGAAGGGGTTGGTTCGTGGACGCTCCATCTCAGCCATAGCTGCCGCCGCCCTCTACGCAGCCTGCAGATTGACCCAGACCCCCAGAACCCTCAGGGAGGTGGCCGCTCAGAGCCCCATGGATAAGAAGGAGATAGCTCGATGCTATCGGCTTCTACTCCGTGAGCTTGGGCTTCAGATGCCCGTTCCCGAAGCCGAGTTGAGGGTGCCGAAGATCGCCGCCAAAGTCGGCGTGGGTGAGAAGACGCAGAGACTCGCCATCGACATCCTAAGGAGGGCTGAGAAGCTGAAGACGACGGCTGGCAAGGATCCCATGGGCCTGGCCGCTGCAGCCCTCTACATCGCATGTGTCCTAAACAATGAGCGGAGAACCCAGAAGATGATCGCAGACGCCGCAGGTGTGACGGAGGTCACCATCAGGAATAGGTATAAGGGTTTGAAGAAGGCTTTGAAGCTCGACATCTAATTAGCTTCTCCGAGAGGTTAAAGAACTGATATATATCACCGTCACCCCATAGTTTTGGGGATGAAGGAGAGGACGCTGATCCTCTGCATCGACAGGGATGACGACATCGGCAAGAAGGCTGGGATAGAGACGCCGATCCTCGGCAGGGAGGAGAATCTCAAGGCTGCTGCGGCCCTCGCCCTCGCCGATCCCGAGGAGGCCGATGCCAACGCCATGTTTGCGGCTGTAAAGCTCCTGGATCAAGTCTCCTCCTCTCATCCAGATGCCGAGTATGAGGTGGCTACCATCTCCGGCTCTCCCATGGGCGGCGTGGAGGCTGATAGACGCATCGTCGAGGAGTTGGAGGCCCTCCTTAGAAGCTTTCCAGCTAACAGCGTTATACTGGTCACCGACGGCTACTCCGATGAGTCTATCATCCCCCTCATCCAGTCTCGTGTCCCCATAACATCGATTCGACATGTCGTGGTGAAGCATAGTGAGCGCCTCGAGGAGACTTGGGCCGTCTTCTTCAGATACCTTAAGACCCTTGTGAATGATCCCAGGTATTCGAGGCTCACCCTCGGGGTTCCCGGTGTGATGCTCATCGCCCTCGGCATCCTAACCCTCTTCGATCAGCTTCAAAACGCTGGGATGGTTCTAACCTTCCTCGTGGGGGCAGCCCTACTGCTTAAGGGCTTCGGCCTCGATGAGCGGTTGGCGATGATGAAGCTTAAGCTTCCACCACCCGAGAAGCAGATAACAACCGCCTCCATGGGCGCTGGGGTGACCCTAACCATCGTCGGCATCTTCCTCGGGGTGACGAAGGCGATGCAGTATGTCCCCGAGGGGGCTCCACCAATCTGGTCTAACTTCCCCTTCTGGCTTAAGCTCTCTCCCATACTCCTTGGAGCCTTCATGCTGAGGGCTGTCGACTTCGTCATCATGGGAATAATCGTCTCCCTAATCGGGGGTGCTGCCTCATGTCACATGCAGAGGGATCCGAAGATTAGGCATTACCTCGCTGGGATGGTGGTCTTCTTCTGGCTTCGCTTCATCACCGTTGAGTCGGCTAAGGTTCTGCTCAGCCCTGAGAAGGTCTTGACGCTTTGGTCTCCCCTCGTCCTCATCTCCTTCGTCGGGGTGGTGACGACTATTCTCACCGTAATATTTCTCTATAAGTGGATGCCGTTAAGGGGTTTTGAGGGAGCCCCCTGAAGGTTGATGGAGTTGAGGATCGACCCCCTCATCAGACGCCTCCTCTCCATCCTCGGTGTCTATAGGCTGTATAAGAGCTGGCTGAGGCATCAGATCGGCTCAGGGGTGAAGCCTCGACATATAGGGGTGATCCTCGACGGGAATCGTCGATGGGCATCATCGAGGAGCCGTCAACCCTGGGAGGGGCATAGGGTTGGAGCTGAGAAGGCTAAGGAGTTCCTCGAGTGGTGCCTCGACCTCGGAATAGAGGCCATCACCCTCTACTGCTTCTCAACCGAGAACTTCAAAAGGCCGAGGGGGGAGGTGGAGGAGCTGATGAAGCTGTTTGAGGAGAAGCTCCAGGAGCTACTGGAGTCGAAGGTGATCCATGAGAAGCGGGTTAGGGTTAGGGTCTTAGGTCGAGTCGACCTGCTTCCAGAGAGGCTGCAGGAGCTTATACATAGGGTTGAGGAGGAGACGAAGGACTATGATCAGTTCTATTTGAATCTCGCCATCGCCTATGGTGGGCGAGCCGAGATCGTGGATGCGGCGAGGAAGATAGCTGAGGGGGTTGAACGTGGGGAGTTGAAGCCGGATGAGATAGATGAATACCTCTTTGAGAAGCATCTCTACACATCGCATCTACCCCAGCCTGACCCTGATCTGATCATAAGAACTTCAGGTGAAGCTCGGCTAAGCGGCTTCCTCCTATGGCAGTCAGCCTACAGCGAGCTCTTCTTCCTCGACGTCTACTGGCCTGAGTTCAGGGACATCGACCTATATAGGGCTATTAGAAGCTATCAGAGGAGGCAGAGGAGATTCGGGAGATGATTAGAGGATTATGGCGTCAAGCCCCTTCTCGAATCTCGTAAGCCGTTCCACGCCTGAATCGGTTATGTGAACCGTATCCTCGATCCTCACCCCGCCGTATCCTGGTATGTATATGCCTGGCTCATCTGTGACGACGTTCCCCGCCTCGAGGATGTCCTCACTATCCTCGCTCAGCCGTGGGGGTTCATGAACCTCCAGGCCTACGCCATGTCCGAGGGAGTGGATGAAGTAGTCGCCATATCCAGCCTTGGAAATGATCTCCCTCGCCACCCCGTCAACCCTCCTCGCCTCAACCCCAGGCCTCAAGGCCTCCATGGCCCTCAGATGGGCCTCCAAGACCACGCTGTATATCTCCCTCATCCTCTCAGGGGCATCTCCGACGATGAAGGTTCTCGTAATATCAGACCTATACTCCCTGTAGATGGCTCCGATGTCGACGACTACCAGCTCGCCGGAGCCGATCCTCCTGTCGCTGACCCCTCCATGGGGATACGCCGATCTCGGCCCCGACGCCACGATGGGCTGGAAGGCGAGTCCCTCAGCTCCCTCACGCATCATCGAGTGGGCTATCTCAGCAGCCACCTCATACTCCTTCACACCTGGCCTGAGGGCCTCCCTCGCCGCCTCCATACCGATGTCCGCCAGCTCTCCGGCTCTCCTCATCAATCTAAGCTCACCCTCATCCTTCACCCTCCTCATCCTCCAGAGGAGCTCCGAGACCTCCCTAAGTTCAGCCCCCTTAAGGCTCTCTCTCAACCTCTGATAGGTGGAGAGGGGGAGGGTATTATAGCCGATTTTCATCGCTTCCCTCAGCCCTTTGAGGAGGAGCTCCATGAGTTCCCCCTCTCCCTTGTAGGGTTCGACCTCGCAGACCTCCACCTGCTCCCTTGCCATGGGGTAGTTGAGCTTCGGCGTGTAGAGCTTCGCCTCTCCCTCAGCGATTAGGAGGATTCCCCCACCCGTTGAGTGGGTGAGGTAGTAGATGTTCGCTGAGCCGTAGACGATGTAGGCGTCTAAGCCCTCGTCTCTCACCCCTTCCATAAGCCTCTTAAGCCTCATATCGATCAAGGAGTTTTGTTCCCTCCACCTTCTAAGCCTTTGGCCGGTATTAATACGCTATAATACTTCTATTAGACGGCTTACAACGAACCTTAGGCTTGAATCCTTTAGGGAATGGTTATAATGATGGGGGTTAGAAGACCGTAGGTTAAATGGATAAGCGTCGGGGTCTGGATATGGTGTATATTAAGAGGCTGGTCATCAGGAACTTCAAATCCTTCGGAGGAACCGTCAGGCTGAACTTCCATAAGGGGCTCAACGTCATCACGGGCCCTAATGGGGGTGGGAAGAGCAACATCATCGACGCCATCCAATTCGTCTTCGGGGAGCTGGCAACGAGGCGTATGAGGGTCTCAGACCTCTCGGAGCTCATCTACGACGGCGTAGTCGAGGGTGGGAGGGCCAGGGTCGCCGAGGTCTCCATAACACTGGACAACACCGATAGAGGGTTAGCCGTCGATAGGGATGCGGTGACCATCAGCCGCAGGGTTGATAGGGAGGGGAGGAGCCGATACTTCATCGACGGCCGCAGGGCCTCCAGGAGAGCCGTCTTAGACCTCCTCGAGATGGCTGGCATCAACCCCGGTGGATACAACATCGTCCTCCAGGGCGCTGCGACGAGGCTCAGCGATCTAACGGCTGCGGAGAGGATGACATCCCTGGAGGAGCTCATCGGCCTTAGGGAGTATGATGAGAGGAAGGCGAGGGCTCAGGAGCGGCTGAGGGAGGCTGAGCGTAAGATCGAGGTTGCCACAGCGAGGATCGATGAGGTTAGGAAGCGGGTTCTCGACTTGGAGAGGCAGCGGAACGACGCCCTCCGATATCGATTCCTCTGCGAGGAGGAGGCGAGGCTTAGGGCCATAAAGCTCTCCCATGAGGTCTCAACCATCGAGAGGCGTCTCTCAGAGCTGAGGGGGAGGGTTGGGAGGGGTGAGGAGGAGACTCAATGCCTTAAAGCCGAGATCGAGGAGTTGGAGGGGAAACGTGGGGAGATCGAGGCTCACCTTGAAGCCCTTAAACGGGAGATGGAGGAGAGGGGTGGGACGAGGCTCCCCCTATTAGAATCGGAGCTGGCTGGGAGGAAGACCACAATAGAGAGCCTTGAGGGGCAGCTTAGGGAGCTCGATCGAAGGGAGGTGGAGATCGAGAGGAGGCTTGAGGAGGCTGAGAGGGAGCTTGAAGAGGCTCGGAGGAGGCTTGAGGAGGCCGAGGGGAGGCTGAGGGAACTGAGGGATGCCGAGGGTGAGCTGTCAGGGGAGATCGAGGAGCTGGAGCATCGGCGTAGAAGCCTCGAGGGACAGGTCTCATCGATGAGGGAGAAACTGAGGGAGGGCCAGAGAAGGATAGAGGAGCTGAGAGCCTCCATAATGCAGATGGAGGACAGCCTGAGAGGCATAGACGCAGAGATAGAGCGGCACAACATAAGAGTTGAAGGCCTCGAGGGGCGGCTTAAGGGGCTGAGGGAGCGTCGTCGGAGATTCAAATCGACATTGGAGTCTCTGAAGAAACGCATCGAGGAGTATAAGCGGCTTGAGGAGGATGAGGAGAGGAGGCTCCTCGAGGTCTTCAGGGAGCTGGAGATGGGGTTGAAGAGGCATAGGGGCATCAAGGAGCGAGTGAAGAACGCCCGTTCTCTATTGAGGAAGGCTGAGAGCGAGGTCTCAAGATGGAAGGCTCAGAGGGAGCTCTGGGAGAAGCTCTCAACCGATGGGAGGGCGAGGGAGAGAATCCTCGAAATGGGGGAGGCGGGGGCCATACCAGGCTATCACGGCCCTCTCATCAAACTCATCAAATACAGCCGTAAATACGGGAAGGCCGTGGAGGCCTCGTCGAGGGGGTGGCACACAGCCATAGTTGTCGAAGACCTCGAGACGGCCCTTGAATGCATCAGGAGGCTTAAGAAGACGAAGCTCGGCGTCTCGAGGTTCCTACCCCTCAACTCCCTGATGCCTCCGGAGGCGCCCCCTGAGCCTAAGGGCCGGGGGATAATTGGGTTGATGCCGAGCATCTTGAAGTTCGATGAGCATTACACCCCAGCCGTCCACTATGTGTGGGGTGACACGGTTCTCGTGGAGGATGAGGATGCAGCCATCCGAGTTGTCGGTGAGGGCTATAGGGCTGTCACCCTCGATGGGGATGTCTTCGAGGCTGAGGGCGCCGTGGAGGGGGGTCACTATCAGCCCTGGAGGGATATGCTCACCCTCATACCGGGGAGAGAAGAGATCGAAAGGCTGTCGAGGGATGTGAGGCAGCTTAAGACCAGGATCGATAGGGGTTTGAAGAGTCTCCAGGGGTCTGGCGTGAAGCTGAGGAGGCTCAACGAGGCCGTCGACGAGATCAGACGCAGCATAGAGAGGGTTGAACGTGAGCGAGAGGAGGTCTTAGGGGGCTACAGCAGGGCTGAGAGGAATCTAAGGCTGGTGGAGGATGACATAGGGAAGCTGGAGGAGGAGTTGAGGAAGGAGAGGGCCCTCATAGAGACCCTGATGGAGAGGAGGGTGAGGATCGAGGGCGAGATCGAGAGGAGGCGGAGCCAGATAGAGGAGCTGAGCGGCCTGACGCCGTCGGAGCTGACGGAGATGGAGGGTCAGCTATACGGGGTGATCAGCCGCCTATCGGAGCTGAGGGATAAGCTCAACGACATAAGGGCTGAAATGAGGACGACGGAGAACGTCATGGAGGGGGTGCTGAAGAGGAGGATCAGAGACCTGGAGGGGGAGATGGAGAGGCTTAGGGGGGAGCTGGAGACCATCGATAGGCGGAGGATGGAGATAAGGGCCGAGATCGAGAGGCTCAGCGAAGAGGTTGAGCGCCTCGAGGGGGAGAAGACCGAGATCGTTGGGAGCCTCAAATCGATCAGGGAGGAGATAGAGGCCTATAGGGAGAAGAGGGAGAAGCTTGAAGCCGAGAGGAGGCGCCTCGAGGAGCGGATGGGACGGCTGAAGGATGAAAGGATGAGGCTTGAGATGGAGATTCAGAGGCTCAGCCTCCACCTCGAGAGGAGATTCGAGGAGCTTGAAGGCCTCGGATATCCCGGAGGCCTATCCATCGAGGGCGTCAACCTGGAGGAGGTGGATGAGGCCCTTAAGCTGGTGAGGGAGGAGAAGGCCTCCATTAGAGGCGTAAACGAGCTGGCCGATGAGCAGTATAGGGCGGTGGTTGAGAACTATAAGCAGCTAAGCCTCAGGATCAACGAGCTGGAGGAGGAGAAGGCCTCCATCATCAGATTCATAGAGGA
>CAZGKJ010000031.1:0-13885 GCA_964525955.1 uncultured Candidatus Bathyarchaeia archaeon | reverse complement strand
TTCTATTTGGAATGGATGTTTCAACGGATTCCTCTAATATCTCGTTCCTGATTGGAGGTGGTTGAGCCGCTGGATGTGGATTCAACATCTATTAACTTTTAATACTTAAATTAAGGAGAATGAAGTGAAGCGGTGCCCATTTTGAGTAAGGAGAAGGTTGTAGCCTACCTCCACCACGTCTTCTATAAGGACGCAGAGGAGCCAGCTGTCTTTGGAAACAAGCAGGGCGACCTCATCCTCACGAGCAGGCGCTTAGTCTTCATAACGAAGAGCTTCATCCGGGGAGGCAGCTTCAGAACCATCGAGAAGATGGAGGAGGCGTTGAGGGAGAGGGAGGGGAGCTTCGCCATCCCACTATTAGACCTAAGGGAGTTTGGAGCCGACAGCAGCTGGCTCGGCCCCTACATCTACGTCAAATACGAGGCGGATGGGGGGGCTCAAAACCTGCTGCTTCTGGTGCAACAGATACTTCGACACAAAGGAGTGGATGAGGAAGATACTTGAAGAGGCGAATAAGGTTAGGATGCCAAGCCTTGAGGAGATGAAGGGTCTGCCGAGGGAGCTCATCCTCGTCGATGCATCCCACGTGAAATACATCGGCAGAGATGCCTTAGACGGCCTTCTGGACACCCTGAATCGGCTGAGGCTTCCCCTCGGCCTCGATGAGCCCACGGTTCTCGGAGGGAAGCCGAAGGATAGGATGATCGAGGAACATAGGATGCTCCTCCCAAGAACAAGGCTCATCACCTTCCTCGGCATCGCCCAGAACAAGTTCAGCGACGAGGAGATCGAGCTATTAGAGAAATATGTCGAGCTGGGCGGTAGGCTATTGATCACCGCCGACCCACCCTTCGATGCACCCCACCTCCTGACAACCCCCTTCAAGTTCAGGTTCTCCACCGACGTCATCAAGGATGAGAGCCACCATGAGGGGAAGCATAAAGATCACATAATAGTCACAGACCTCGCTGAGCACCCCATAAATGAGGGAGTGAAGAGAATCTGCTTCGGAGACTATGGCTGCTACCCAATAGTCCTTGAGGAGGGGGTGAAGGCCACAGTCCTCGCGAGGAGTAGCGGGGATTCGAAGCCGCCATGGTCGACGGTTGCCGTTCATATACGGCATAGGGAGGGGGAGGTCATAGCCGTCGGCCAGACAGCCCTCTTCCAGGGGAGATATATGAAGCTGGAGGGCTTCGACAACACCAGATGGTTTGAGAACATCCTCTCCTATCTCCTCAGACCCGTTGAGGGGGAGAGGGAAGTCGAGATGGTTGAGGAAGCCGAGGAGCTTCCAAGGTATTGCCCCAACTGTGGAGCCGAGTTTGATCCCGGAGACCTCTACTGCTCAAACTGCGGCTATCCCAGGAGAGGATAGGCCCCCTTCACCCTATTCGGCTTCTATGCGTCCAGGTTACTTCTCCCCCTCAACCGCCTTCTCAAACTCCTCCCGCACTCGTCTCATCAGCTCAGGCTTCGTGAGTAGGTCGATGACGGTCATGGCCAGCGCCTTAGCCCCGATCAGGATCATCCTTCCAGCCTCCTCTGAGACGGCTGCCTCCGCGAATTCATGGGAGTGTCCAGGCGTCCCCTCCGGGGCGATCTTTATGTATGCATGAACCGCTGGGACGTGGTGGCTGACATTCCCCATATCTGTTGAGCCCCTCCCCTCCCTCGGCTCATCGATCTCGACGCCTAAGGCCCTCAGGTTCTTCTCCAGGGTTTCGGCGAGGGTCATGTTGGTTATCATGTTGAGGTAGGTGTTGGCATAGTTCCTAATCTTCACCTCAGCCCCAGTGGCTATGGCTGCTCCCCTGGCGCAGTTCTTCACCCTCTCTGAGGCCTCCTCCAGCTCCTCCGGGGTTTTGGCCCTGACGTAGAGCCTTATCACCGCCCTATCGGGGATGATGTTCGGCGCCTCCACCCCCCTCAGCTATGATGCCGTGGACGAGGACTCCAGGCTTTAGATGCTGCCTCAAGGCGTTTATGGCCGTGAAGGTGAGCATGGCGGCCTCCAGGGCGTTGACGCCCCTCCAGGTCTCGCCGGCTGCATGGACGGCTCGACCCAGGAACTCAAACTCGATCGCTTCACGGCAGAGGTTGCTGCAGATCGTCGTCGTCCTCGTTGAGGGGTGGAACATCATCGCGGCGTCGACGGTCTTTATCTCATCGAGCATAACAACCTTCCCACCGGCATTCTCCACATAGGCCTCCTCCGCCGGCGTCCCGAAGACGACGAGGGTGCCTGGAAGTCTCTTCATAACCCTGCTAAGGGCGAGGGCGGCTCCAAGGGTGATGGCCGATATGACGTTGTGGCCGCATCCATGTCCAACCCCCGGTAGGGCGTCATACTCAGCCATTAGGCCTATCCTCGGCCTCTCAGCTCCACCCCTATACTCAGCCTTAAAGGCCGTAGGTAGACCCGCCACGCCACGGGTTACCTCGAAGCCGGCCTTCTCCAGCTCTGAGGCCAACAGCCTCGAGGCCTCAAACTCCCTATAACCAAGCTCCGGATGGTCATGTATCCATCGGCTTATCTCCCAGAGCCTCTCCCCCATCGAGTCGATGAGGGCTGAGACCTCGGATTTGAGGTCCTCCATCAAATCTTGTAGGGCTTTGGGGCTTTTCTCCCTTCCGCTACACTTATATCTGGATGGATGATCCATCCGTTAGGGATGGAGCTCCAGCTTCAGAGCCGGAGGGCGGCGGCCATAGCTGTGTTGACGGCGGCGGCCATCTCGACGAACTATCTCCTAATAGGTGTGGTGAACGTCAAGCTGATGGATCTCATCGTCTTCTCCTCTGGCTATCTCTACGGCTGTTTGGCGGGTGCGATGGTCGGTTTCCTAACATGGCTTGTATATGGAACCCTGAACCCCTATGGCTTCTCGCTTCCAATACTCATCGCCACCATGCTCTCCGAGACCCTCTATGGGGTTGTGGGAGGCCTCTTAGCTAAGAGGGGCTTCTGGGGTGGAGACTTCGTCGATGGAGCCATCCGCTTCGGGGCTCTCGGCTTCCTCCTCACATCCATCTACGACCTCCTCACCAACATCGTCTCAGGCCTCGTGGCCGGAGTCCCCATATCCGTAGCCCTCATAGCGGGAATACCCTTCGCCCTCATCCACGAGGCCTCCAACGCCCTCATCTTCTCACTTGGAGCTCCACCCCTCATGAGGGCGCTGAGGAGATTTGGAGGTGGGATCTATGGGTGATAGGAATCCATGGATATGGTCAACAGCCATCCTCCTCTGCGTAGCCATCTCCCTCTCCTATCTCGTCGTCAATGAGCATGGCAGGGCTGAGATGTATAGGCAGCGATATGAGGAGACCCTGGGGGAGCTTGAGGGTCTAACAATAGTCATCGACATACTCATCGACTACGGCAACGGAACCGCTGTCTGGCTCAATGAGACGAGGATTCCCCTCGGTGCAGACCTCCTCACTGCGACGGAGATGGTGGCCGACGTCGAATATTTTGAGGGTGAATATGGAGCCTTCGTCACGGCCATAAACGGCGTCGGAGGGGAGGAAAATCGCTATTGGCTCTGGTATTACCTGAAGGATGGATGCTGGGAGATGGGGCCCGTCGCCTGCGACGCCTGGATCCTCCACGACGGCGATGTGGTCGCCTGGAGATACACCTCCTTCAGCTAAGGTTAAAGGTGTTAAATCCCTAATGGAATCTGGATTGGAGCCCCTCAGGATTTTGGAGAAGGTCTCAATTGAGGCTGCTCCGGGTAGACGCCTCACATATGGAGTCGTCCACGTCCTTAAGGCCCTGGAGCTGATAGGATCGAGGGTCGGCGTCGGCCGTCAGCAGTTGGCGAGGGAGCTTAGCATAGGGGAGGGCTCGGCGAGAACCCTCATCAAGAGGCTTAGAGGGGAGGGCCTGATCGTCGTCGAGAGGGGTGGGATGAGGCTGACGGAGAGGGGGAGGGAGCTCTTAGCCTACTTCATGGATTCCATGAGGTCTATGAGGGTGCCTCCAACACCCTCAACGGTCTCTGAGCGGAATCACGCCGTCCTCGTGAGGGGTGCGGCCCACCTAATCAGATTTGGGGTGGAGCAGAGGGATGCAGCCCTACTGGCCGGGGCGAGGGGTGCCACCACCCTCGTCTACGACGGTGAACGCTTCCACATCCCCGGATTGGAGCGGGGGCCTGAGCCCGAGCTCTCAAGGCTTCTCCTGGAGGGTTTGAGGCCTGAGGCTGGGGATGTCATCATAATCGGATCGGCTGAGGAGGACTGGGCGGCTGAGATGGGGGCGAAGGCCGCAGCCCTCGAGCTCTTAAGGAGGATGGCTACCCCTCAGGCTCCCTGAGGAGTAGGAAGCATAGTAAGCTGAGGATGGCTGTGGAGGCTGAGAGGAGATGCCAGGGAGCCGTGAACTATTAGAGTATCCTCTGACGATCAGTGAGCCTAAGGTGGACGTCAGCGTTGTCAGAACCCCGCTTCCCCGAGGAAGTTGAGGGGCCTCAACATCGATTTAACTCCATATGCTCTCGCAACCCCTTTTAAAGATGGTTCGGTGAGGATACATCGTGATGCTCCACTTCGCCTATGGCTCAACCCTCTCCTCAAGGTATCTGCGTCGACACTGCCCCGACGCCGGATTCCTCATGAGGGCCTTCCTCCCCAACTTCAGGGTGGCCTTCACCATCTACTCCGAGGAGATGGGAGGCGGGGTGGCTGACATCATCCTTGATCCAGGTAAATTGGTTAGGGGAGTCCTATACGAGGTGCCTGAGGATGAGTTGGAGAGCCTCGATGAGGCGATGGGCGTGGAGGCCGGCCTCTATACGAGGCAGGTCTTCCTCATCCTCGGGGAGGATGGGGAGCTCCATAGGGCGGCCCTATACAGGGGGGTGGAGGAGGGAGGCCTCTACACTCCCTCGAGGAGGTATGTGGAGCTGATGCTGGAGGGGGCTGAGGAGCACGGCCTGGAGCCAACATACGTCGAGAGGCTTAGGAGGCTTCTAAGCTCCCTAAGGTGAGGTCGATGCTCATCGTCGCCCTCGGCGACAGCCTCACAGCAGGCTACATAGACCCAATCAGGAGGATGCCCTACACCAGAATCCTTGAGGAGCTCCTGAGGAGGGGGATGGGGGTCGAAGCCACGGTGATCAACGCCGGAATCCCAGGGGATACGACGATGGGCATGTTGAGACGTCTAAAGGCCGATGTCCTCACCCATATGGCTGACTACGCCATCATATGGGGAGGCATAAATGATCTGTGTCAAGGCCATAGGCCAAGGGATGTGGTGACCAATCTCCTGGAGATATATAGGCGATGCAGAGGTGGGGGCGTCGCCCCGATAGGCTGCCTGCTCACACCCACGGGGATTGAGAACCTAAACAGGGTTGTCGCTGAGACGAATGAGCTCCTCCGGATACGCTGCGTCGAGGAGGGTGTCCCCGTCGCTGATCTATACTCACCCCTCATCGATGGCGGCCTCCTCGCCGTGGAATACTCCAGCGATGGGGTCCACCTCAATCCTGCTGGATATAGGGCTGTGGCAGAGGCTCTCTACGATGTCCTTAGGGCTCTCATCTGTGGAGGATGAGGAGGTAGAGGGTTGAGATGATGAGGTGGATCGAGGTTGCGGTGAATCCGACTCTCGTGAACCTCTTAATTGAGAGTGGCTTCCCCTCCTGCTCCGCAACCCCTATGGCGATTATGCTACTCGGGGAGCCGAGGGGGAAGAGGTTTCCACCGAGGTTGGCTCCGAGGATGAGGCCCCACCAGATGGCGTTTGGACCCCCCTCTGAGATGAGGTGGCGGGCTATCGGGGCGAACGTGGCCGTTAGAGGTATGTTGTCTATGAAGGCTGAGATGAAGGCTGAGAGCCATAGAACGGCGATGGGCATTAGGTAGCCCCTCCCCCTCACGGCCTTGGAGATGGCTATGGAGGCCATCTCTATGACCCCTATGCTGTCGAGGCCGTTGATCATGATGAAGAGGCCTGCGAGGAATAGGATAGTTGACCAATCCACATCCCCAAGGGCCTCACCGGGCTCCCTCTCGACGAGCATAAGCATCAGGGCTCCCCCAGCGAGGGCTACGAGGGGGAGTGTAGCCCCAATTAGGTCGTGGAGGGCGAAGGCGATGACTGTTCCCCCCACGATGACGGCGGCGGCCGCCTGTATCGGGCCGAAGTCAACCCTCATCTCAGGCGGTGGACCTAAGCGCTCGAAGTTGAAGCCGTTCAGTGACCCTATCTCCCTCTCCAGGTCCATCTCCACCTTCACGCCGAGCAGTTCCTCCACCCACTTCAGAGGCTTCACTGGTCTTAGCTCCCTCCTCTCAAGGCGTTCACCCCTCAACTCCCATAGGTAGAGGAGGAGGGTTGTGATGTAGAGTATGGCTGCTATAGGTGTCATGGTTGTGAGGAAGGAGTTGAAGGGGATGCCTCCCTCCATGGCGACGATGATGTTTGGTATGGAGCTGACCATGAGGACGAGTCCTCCGACGTTGGCGATGATGGCCTGGAAGATGAGGGCCGTCTGGGGTCTGAGCTCCCCTCCTCTGGCTATGAGGAGCGTCAGCGTCGCGGAGATGAGCATCGCCCCGATGTTGTTGAGGAAGATGGTGAGGATCATGGTGAAGGAGAGCAGCAGCACCGCCAGCAGCGTCGATGAGGGTGAGAGCCTCATCATCCTCGATGCGATGTAGCTGAAGATACCTGAGCGTTCAGCCCCCCTCACGAGGAGCATCATCCCGAGGATTATGCAGAGTATGTCAAGCTCCATATACTCCAGAAGCCTCTCAGGGCTGACAACCCCTATGAGGAGGAATATCCCAGCCCCTATGAGGGATGCATAGGTTCTGTGGATGCTCTCAGATACTATGAGGAGGAGTATGAGGAGGAAAATAGTGAGGGATAGGAGTTGGAGCGCATTCATATCACACCGTCTCTTCCGACTCCCCCTCCTCCCTCTCCGCCGGCCTGAGGCTCTCAGCTATCTTCCTATATTCCGTCATCAGCTGATCGATGGTATGCTTCCTCAGCTTCAACAGCAGATTCCACTTATTCTTGCTGTTCGTCTCCAGCTTCCCAACCCGCTCACAGAGATCGCCGATCTCGTCCCTAAACTTCTCCAACTCCTCTAAAAACTTCTTCAGCTCCTCATCGATACGCCTCTGGAAGCGTATCTCGATCTCCTCCAGCCTACTCTTAAGCTCGTCCCTGACGATCTCTCTGACCCTATCCTCGATGCTCATACCCATGATACAACGCCCCTCGAAGCACTGATATAATTTTCCACAGCCAAAACCCTATTATAGCCCATTGAGAGGCATACCCCAATGGACTCCCAGCATAGGATACACTGGATCGGCGAGATGCTAAGGGAGAGCCTCCATGCCGGGGCCTCCTTCATAGTCTTCGAGAACCCTGAGAAGGAGAAGTTCATCCAATTCGCCTTGATAGGGCGTGAGGGACTCATCTGCGACATCCCCACAACCATATTGACGGGGGGAGAGGAGGAGAGATTGAGGGAGCTGGTGCCAGACACATCACGGGATATGGAGACCGGTGAACTCATCTCATATCAACGCTGGTTTAACGCCGAGGAGCTCCATAGGGCCGCCGAGCTCGTCGAGACAATCTTCACAAGAATCTTCAACCTACCTGAAGACTATACGCTCAGATGCCTATCCGGATGATGACCCATCATCTCGCCTAAGCCTCCCCCTGTTCTATTGCTTAGAACAACTGTTCGAATGCTTGGCATTATCTCAAACCTTCTCCAATCCCATCATGGCATGACCCAGACGGGTGGAGGCGTATCGAAGAGGGGTGTGCTTCTCCTGATCCTGCTCCTCCTCGGCTGGTGTAGTTGGCTGAGATACGGCCAGCCAGGGCCACTGGAGGCTGAGAACCTATTAAACCGCTTCAACTCCTATGAGGAGCTCATAGAATACCTAAGGGAGTATGGCGTCCAACCCCCCAGACGCTGGATTAGGGGTTCCATCATCCTCTTCCTCGAGAAGGAAAGCCTCGCAGCCAAGTCTGTTTCAGCGTCTACGCCTGCCTACTCCACCACTAACGTTCAGGTAGCTGGAGTTGATGAGGCCGACATCGTGAAGACGGATGGCAGATACCTCTACGCCGCCTCCGGATGCAACCTAACGATCCTAAAGGTCTATCCACCTGAGGAGCTGGAGGTCCTCTCAACCCTCACCCTAAACTCATCCATCGTCGGCCTCTACATCTATGAAGATCGGCTGGCGATTCTCCGTTCTCAATGCCCCATCCACCCCATACTCGAGTATGGAGCCGTGAGGTCTAAGGGCATCCCCATCTGGTGGGGTGAAACCCTGATAGAGGTCTACGACATCTCGGATCGCCGATGCCCAAGGCTTCTCAGCCGTATAGACTTCGATGGGGAATATCTGAGCTCAAGGATGGTGGACGGCTACCTCTACATGGTGGTTAGCAGGCCCGCCATACTCATCAACGAGAGCTATGTCACCCTACCCACCATAACCGTCGACGGCGAGGTCATAGAGGTGAAGGCTGAGGAGATCTATTATCACAACGAGTCGCAGAGGGCTGAGGTCTTCACCACCATAGCCTCCATAGACCTCCTCAACCCAGGGGATGAGCCTCAGCACATCACCTTCCTACTGGGATCGGCCTCGGAGCTCTACGCCTCCAGGGAGAACCTCTACATAACAATACCCGAATACATGAAGGCCTCCAGGTGGTGGCTGGGAGAGTGGACTTCGATCCATAGGGTGAGCTTCAAGAGTGGGGTCATCACCTATGAGGCAGCCGGCCGTGTTCCTGGTAGAGTCCTAGACCAGTTCTCGATGGATGAGTATGGGGGATACCTCCGCATCGCCACAACAAGCTGGGTGGTGAAGCCTGGGAAGGAGATGAGGCCAATCCAAGTTAACAACCTCTACATCCTCGATCTAAGTCTCAGGGTGGTGGGATACCTCGAGGGATTGGCGCCTGGAGAGGAGATACACTCAGCCCGCTTCATAGGGGAGCGCTGCTACCTCGTCACCTATCGAAGGGTTGACCCCCTCTTCGCCTTAGATCTCTCAGACCCTGAGAATCCGAGGGTTCTGGGGAAGCTGAAGATTCCAGGATACTCAGACTATCTCCACCCCTATGGTGAGGAGCTCCTCATCGGCGTTGGGAAGGAGGTAATCGTTGAGGGGGATGCCACCTACGAGCGAGGCGTAAAGGTGGCCATCTTCAACATCTCAGACCCCACGAATCCCGTGGAGACGGCCAAAGTTGAGCTGGGAAGCTGGGGCTCCGACACCCCTGTGAGGTGGGAGCATAAGGCCTTCCTCTTCATAGAGGATCGAGGCCTCCTTGTGATGCCGATCACCATGAACGATTGGAGGCATCCCTCCAAGGGCTATTGGCAGGGAGCCGTCGTCCTGAAGCTCTCACCGAGGAATATAGAGGCCGTAGGCTGGATCACCCACATGGATGATGGGAGACCTCCGAATCAGAGGTGGGAGATGAGGAGGGCCCTATACATCGGAGACTACCTCTACACCATCTCCGAGGGCCTTGTGAAGGTGAATAGGTTGACGGATCTCAGCGAGGTGGCAGCCGTCGAGATCACTTAGGCCTCTCAGCCTCCCTCAACCGCCCAGCCCTCGCCTCCTCGATGACCCTGGGAATCCTCTCGATGAGGTCAAGTGGTGAGATGTGATAACCCTTCTCCCCATAGGCAAGGTCCCCAGCGTAGCCGTTTATGAAGGCTCCGGCCACCGCTGCCTCGAAGGGGTTAACGCCCTGAGCCATGTAGGCCGCCACTATACCTGATAGGACGTCTCCGGTTCCGCCTACGGTCATACCTGGATTCCCCGTCCTATTATACCTCGTGTATCTGCCGTCGCTGATGATGTCTATATGGCCCTTAAGCAGTATGACGGCTCCAAGCCTCCTCGCAGATTCCTCGACGACTCTCCCCCTATCCCATAGGCTTCCAGCTATCTCCCTGCCGGTGAGGAGTTTAAACTCCCCTCCATGGGGTGTGAGAACCGTCGACCCCCTAAACCTCCTCTTCAGCCTGGCCACGGCCTTAATTCCATCGGCGTCGATGAGGGTTGGAATACCCCTCTCCTCCACTTCGTTCAGGAGGATGTCGACGGCCTCCACCGTCTTCTCATGCAATCCGAGGCCTGGACCAATTATGATGGAGTCAACCCTATCGATGTGTGATTGGAGCTCCTCCACTCCAGCGGGTGTTAGATGTCTCCCCCTCAGCTTTACGGTGATGAGTGTGGGGGAGTATCCTGCTATTATGTTGGCCGCCGACTCTGGGGCCGCAACATATACGAGGTCTACGCCGACGGCGTAGGCGGCGAGGGCTGAGAGGGCTGGAGCTCCCGTATAGGTCTCTGAGCCTCCTACGACGAGAACCCTGCCGAAATCCCCCTTATGGGCCTCGGGGGGTCTGGGCCTCGAGATGAGGTAGACATCCCCCGGCCCTGCGAGGAGCTCCGCCTCAGGTGGAATCCCTATAGGCTCTATGATCAGCTCACCGAGATATCCTCCAGCCTTCTTGAAGCCCCTCTTAGCCTTGTGGAGCGTTATGGTTAGATCCGCCTTCACGACGGCTCCCTCAGCCCTTCCAGTGTCGGCCTCCAGGCCTGAGGGGAGGTCTACAGCCACCTTGAAGGCCTCCGAGCAGTTTATCGCCTCCACCATCTCCCTGTAAGGCGACTTGAGGGCGCCCCTCACACCCGTTCCCACGAGGGCATCGACTATGACATCAGCCTCAGGCAATCTAACCTCGGAGGAATCCCTGATGATCTCCAGCTCCACGCTCAGCTCCATCGCCTTCAAGGCCTCCCAGTTTCGCCTCGTCTCCTCCACCCTGATCCATGATGGGTCTCCGAGGAGGATGACCCTAACCCCATATCCCCTGGAGGCGAGATGCCTCGCCGCAGCCAATCCATCTCCGCCGTTTCCCCCGAGGCCGCAGACCACGAGGATACGCTTCTCGGGGTCGAATCTCTGGGCTATCGCCTCCGCTACGGCTCTGCCGGCGTTCTCCATCATCTGAAGCCTCGATACTCCGAGATACTCAGCATTCATCTCGACGGCCCTCATCTCCCTAGATGTCAGGCTTCCATCGAGGATCAAGGCTGCTCAAAACTCCTTTAGGCCCAGGGGCTTTAAGCCTCTCGACCACCCAACCCTTTTTTAATCGTCGCCTCGGGTGGTTATCATGGGATGGAGGGCTCCCCCTCCAACATGAGGGCCGTCTTCCCCTTCACGGCCTTCGTCGACCAGGAGAGGCTTAAGCTTGCTCTATTACTGAACGCCATAAACCCCCGTATAGGTGGTGTGCTCATCCGTGGGCCTAAGGGGACTGGTAAGAGCACAGCCGTCAGGGCCCTCGTCGACCTGCTGCCCGAGGTTGAGGTTGTCGCCGACTGCCCCTTCAACTGTAATCCGCATGATCCTACGAATATGTGTGAGCTCTGCCGCTCAAGGTTGATGAGGGGGGAGAAGCTGCCGATTGAGAGGAGGAAGATGGAGATCGTCGAGCTGCCCATAGGGGCGACCGAGGACAGGGTTGTAGGGACGCTGGACATAGAGAAGGCGATAAGGGAGGGGGTTAGGGCCCTAGAGCCCGGGATCCTCGCCCAGGCGAATCAGAATCTCCTATATATCGATGAGATAAACCTCCTCCCCGACCATATCGTCGACTGCATCTTGGATGCGGCGGCTTCAGGTTGGAATGTCGTTGAGAGGGAGGGGATATCGGTTCAGCATCCAGCCCGCTTCATCCTCGTCGGCACCATGAATCCAGAGGAAGGTGAGCTAAGGCCCCAGCTCCTAGATCGAATGGCCCTACACACCGAGGTCTCGACGATTAGAGATCCGAAGCTGAGGATGGAGGTTATGAGGCTCAACATAGAGTTCGAGGAAGACCCGATAGGGTTTAGGGAGCGCTATGCTGAACGGCAGAGGGAGCTGATGGGGCGTATCGAGAGGGCTAAGCGGCTGCTGCCATCTGTGAAGGTTCCGGAAGACCTCTATGAGGTGGTGGCGAGGATGGCGATAGACCTCAACGTCGACGGCCATAGGCCAGACATCATCATAGTAAAAGCAGCCAAGGCCCTCGCAGCCCTGAGGGGGAGGGAGGTCGTGGAGCCTGAGGATATACTCGAGTGTGCCTACCTAGCCCTCAGCCATAGAACGAGGAATATGGGCGTAGATCCACCGGCCTCTGAGGCCCAGATAAGGGAGGCCTTCACCAGGGCCCTGAAGATTGTTAGAAGGGTTGAGGCTGAGCCTTGAGGCTGACCTACCCTTTCACAGCCATCGTCGGCCAGGAGAGGGCTAAGCTAGCCCTCCTACTCTCGGCTGTAGACCCCGACCTTGGGGGAGTCCTCCTCACAGGCCCGAAGGGCTCCGGGAAGTCAACGCTCGTCAGGGCCCTGGAGGATATACTCCCAGAGGTTGAAGCCGTCGCCGACTGTCCCTACCACTGCGACCCAAGGGATTCGAGGCATCTATGTCCAGGATGCCGTGAGAGGCTTCGTAGGGAGGGGAGTCTGCCGACGACTAGGAGGAGGATGCGTATAGTCGAGCTTCCCATAGGGGCCTCAGAGGATGGATTGCTCGGCGCCGTCGACACGGAGGCAGCCCTCAGGGAGGGGGTGAAGAGGCTTAAGCCTGGACTATTAGCCAGGGCGAATCACAACATCCTATACATCGACGATGTGAACCTCCTACCGGATCACATCATCGACTGCATCCTAGACCCAGCGGCCTCGGGCTGGAACGTCGTCGAGAGGGAGGGGGTCAGCCTCATACACCCCGCCAAGTTCACACTCATCGCCTCCATGAACCCAGAGGAGGGTGAGCTGAGGCCTCAAATCCTAGACCGCTTCGCCCTGAGGGTTGAGCTGGAGAGGATCAGGGAGCCTGAGCTGAGAGTTGAGATAGCCAAGAGGAACATAGAGTTTGAGGAGGATCCAGAGGGCTTCTATAAGCGATATGAGGATGAGCAGAGGAGGCTTCGAGAGAGGGTTGATAGGGCTAGGAGGCTGCTCAAAAGGGTTGAGGTTCCCAGACATATAATGGAGGGGGTAGCCGAGGCCTGCTCAAAGCTGGAGGTGGAGGGCCTCAGATCGGATCTAGCTGTCATAAGGGCGGCTAAGGCCCTAGCAGCCCTGGAGGGTAGAACAAGGGTTGGGGAGGACGACATCCTAAAGGTCTTCACCCTCGCCACCGCGCATAGGGTGAGGGGGGAGCATAGGAGGGGGATAGCCGCAGGGGTGATAAGGGAGGTTCTGATGGGTGGGAAGCCAGGAGAAGTCGTCGAGAAGCCGGTGAGGCTTAAATCCTCCCTGGAGCCCTCCCCATCCAAGGCCTCAGCCTATCACATCAAGAGGATTGGGGGGAGGCGTCCACCCCTCAGCTGGCTCCTCCACGCCGCCGCCGTGGCCGGCCTCCTCATAGCCCTCAGCTTCATCCTCTCGATGTTGACCCTATTCCTCAAGGCCCTCATCCTTAACCAGCCTATAACGGAGGCCGTGAGGGCTATGACTCCTAGGCTCATACTCCTCCACCTCGCCCTCGTCTCGGGCGTCTTCCTCCTCCTATCCCTCCTCTCCCCGAGGAGGGTTGTCCAGCCCGTCGTCTACCTCTACACCTACCTCGGCTCGGGGATGAGGCGTAGGATAGTCCTCCAGCAGAGCCATCCCCCCGAGCATCGAGATGTTGAGAGGCTGATGGAGGCCTCCACCACCATAAATATACCAGTCATCGCCTCCCTCCGCAGGCTCTACAGGGTGCTGGTGGGGAAGGGGGCGAAGCTCCTGGAGGCCGGTGGACGTAGACGCCTATACCGATTCGAGATGGTGAGGAGGGGGAGGAGGATCAGGGGAG
>CAZGKJ010000030.1:0-14291 GCA_964525955.1 uncultured Candidatus Bathyarchaeia archaeon | reverse complement strand
CCCTTCGAGGTGGAGGAATAAGGTTTTTCCCTCACCTCCATAAGCATTTGATCCTTGATGAGTCAGCGATGCCCCATCCTCCCCAACTATCACACGGATAAGCATGGGAGATGCGTCAGATACATAATCTGCAGCATACAGGGGAGGACGAAGGACCCGAGATGCCCAGCTAAGGGTCCAAAGTAGGAGGGTGAATCCCATGCCCGAGGCCTTGGAGGGGGTGATACTCAACTATAGGATCGGCCCAAAAACCCAGAGGCCTAAGGAGTGCCTCATAAGGCCCCTGGGCATAGAGCCGAGGATGGCTGGAAGCCTGATAGGGTGGAGGGTTGGATGGCCTGCTGAGGAGCCGAGGATCAGGGGTAAGGTTCTGTCGCTGCATGGCCGTAGAGGCGTCTTGAGGGTGAGGTTTGAGCGGGGAGTCCCTGGACAGGCCCTTGGAAGCAGGGTTAGACTCTATAAATAGGGCCTAAGCTAATCGAGTAGAAAGCCCTGTAGATGCTGGATCATCGGCTTCCCCAAGGCCTCCTCCACAGGCCTATAGACCTCGGGGTATCGAAGCCCATCTCCCGTCGGTATACGCTCCCTCGGAACGACGGTGACGTAAACCCCTTCGCCCTCCTTGACGTCTGCCGACGTTATGGGTTTACCCTCCTCATCGAAGGTGGAGATGAGGTCTGGGAAGGTGGCTAAGCGTCGACCCCCATGTTCGAGGGTCATGTATTCGTTGAGAAATGTCAATTCATATGTCTCCCCCTCGGCCTCAACCCTTAGGAGGCCGACGTCGAAGCCTCCACGGGTCTCAAGACGCTTCCCGACGACAGTTCCATGGCATAGGATGAAGCCTCCGAGGAAATCCATAGCCGCCTCAACGGCCCTCTCACCCTCCCCAAGGGCCTTGAGGAGGCGGTGGCCCAGCTCAAGGGCCTTTGAGATGGCGCCTGGAGCTCCATGCTCAACAGCGTAGCTGAGGGCTACTGGGTCCCGTGCCATGGCGACGAGGCCCCTCTCCGAGGAGATGAGCCGTGCAACCCTGCTGGTGGCCTCCACCGAGCCGTGGGCGATGACCTCAACCCCCTCGGCGACGATGGCCTTCACAGACCTATAATCCCTCAATCGGTGTAGGCCCATGCTCCCCATCACCGCCGTGGGGTGAGCCCTCCCATCGCATGGGGCGTCGACGACGGGGAGCTCAAGCGCCGCAGCCGGAAGCCATCCCCCGAAGCTGTTGTAGCCTCCATTCTCCGCCGCTATCACCCCCTCGAACTCTATACCAGCCTCCCATAGGAGCTGAGCAGCCCTTATGAAGCCGCTGGGCTTCATACGGATCCTCTGCGTGGGAGCCCCGAGGGCGACTATCGTGGCGACAATAGTATCCTCAGGCAGCTCATCGGGTTGATAGAGCCATATATCACCGATCTCCAGAGCTAAGAGCCCCTTCCTCCTCCCGCCTTCAGGGGAGCCTCCCCCACCGCCTCCGAGGATTGCTCCTCCGAGGGAGAGGGCCTCAACATCCTCCTCTGTGATCCTCCTCGGCAATTGATCACCCTAAGGGGATCGGCCTATCAGCCTAAAATGGTTGTGAAAAATTGGGGTTACCTATACCAGGGGAGCTTCCCCATCTCCTCCAGCTTCAGCCAGCTCTCCCAGCTCTCGTTGACCCACCGCTGAATCTCCTTTATCTGCTCATCGGTTAGATGCCTAAACCTGCCCTGAAGCCTTAGATACTCCTTTATCGGCTTCAGCTTCTTCGGCTTCACGTTGATCTTCACCCTCCCCTCCTCGATCTCTATTAGGGGCCAGGCGCCGGTGAGAACAGCCAGCCTCGCCACCTCAACCGTCTTCTCAGGCGGATAATACCAGCCCGTCGGGCAGGGCGACTGTATATGGATGTAGGCCAACCCCTTACCCGCCGACGTGATCTCAGCCGCCCTCTTAACCTTACGCCTCAGATCAGGTATGAAGGCTATCGAGGCCGTCGCCACGTAGGGTATTCCATGAGCCGTCATGATTAGGGGGACGTTCTTAGGCCTCTCACGCTTACCCCTCCAGAACCTCCCAGCTGGAGTCGTAGTCGTCCTCGCATACAGCGGCGTCGAGCCGCTGCGCTGAATCCCCGTATTCATGTAGGCCTCGTTGTCGTAGCATATCCAGATTATGGATTCACCCCTCTCGGCGGCTCCGGAGAGGGCTTGTAGGCCTATGTCAACGGTTCCACCATCCCCGGCGAAGCTGACTACGTGGATCTTATCGGCCTTACCCTTCAACTTATAGCCCCTATAGAGGCCTGTCTGATAGCCGGCTGTGGCGGCGTAGTTGGCGAGTATCCATGGGACTCCGACGACGGCGCTGTAGTTTACGCCTGCGCAGTTCGGGGGATCGATGATCACTGTGTTGGGCCCGAGAACGTCGAGCACATGCCTTATGATGATGCTGGCTCCACAGCCGGTGCATCCTCCGCTGCCTGGATAGATAACCCTCCTCTCCTTGAAGGGAACCAGCCTGCTGGCGGGTTTGAAGGGATGCTCTATATATTCAACCTCCCTCTCAACACGGCCCCTCTCAACGGCCTTGAGAACCCGTTCACCCATCTTCCTGAAGTCCATGGTGGAGATGTCGTCGCCACCCATGCCTGCGATGAAGTTTATGATCAGCGGTCTATCCTCCATGGAGTATAGGGCTGACTTCATGTCTGCACCGAGGCCTCCGCCTCCCGTTCCGTGGAGAACCATCCTGTCGACGACGCCTATAGCCTCAACCTCCTCAGCCAGCCTCATGAACTCCTCCCTCGGGAAGGGCCTCATCGTCTTCACCCTCACCAACCCGATTCTACGACCATCAGCCTGGAGCTCGTCGATGGCCCTCCTCGCAGCCGTCGTCATCGAGCCCATGGTGACGAGGATGGCGTCTACATCCTCGCATCTATACTCCTCTATGAGGCCGTTTCCATAGGTTCTGCCGAAGCGCTTGCCATACTCCTCATTGACCTCCTTGATGACCTCCTTAGCGTCGTTGAGTATCTCCTCATAGATTCTACGGTAGGTGGTGTGAAGCGGCGGTGGAAGACCAGCCCCAGGGGCGAAGTCGCTGACGGTTGGATCCACCGCATGCTTAGGCTCATAGGGCGGTAGGAATTCGTCGACATCCCCCTGATCAGGTATCTCAACCCTCTCGTTGGAGTAGGAGAGGTAGAAGCCGTCGAGGCAGAGCATCGCCGGAAGGAGAACCCGCCTATCCTCAGCTATCTTATAGAGCTGTATGACCGTGTCGAGGCACTCCTGATTGCTCTCAACGAACTGTATTATCCAGCCGAGGTTTAGCTCGGGCATAACATCCGAATAGTCGGGCTGGATGGACCAGAACCATCCGAGGGTTCTATTGGCTATCGCCATCAGCAGCGGAGTCCTATAGGCTGGAGCCTGGGCGACACACTCATGCATATAGGCTAGGCCCTGAGAGTTGGTGGCGGTGAAGGCCCTCACGCCGGAGAGGGAGAGGCCTATGGCTACGGCCATGGCTGTGTGCTCACCCTCTGCGTGGATATACTCGGCGTCCAGCTCGCCGTTTGCTATGAAGTCTGCGAGATACTCGACGATGGTTGTCTGAGGTGTGATGGGGAAGAGGGCTATCCCCTTAACCCTTGAGAGCTTAACGCCGTAGGCGACCGCCTTATTCCCAGGCATAACATCTACTTCCGGCATACCACCTCACTCCCTCACCATCTCAATCGCCTTAACTGGACACTCATTTGCACAGACTCCACACCCCTTACAGAACCTCGGATCAAGCTGGGGCCCCTCCTCACCCTTCGATAGGGCTGCCTCGGGGCAGTAGGAGACGCAGAGCCAGCACTTAGTGCACTTCTCATAGTCGATCTTGGGTGTGAAGACCCTCCAGTCTCCGACATACATGCCTCCTACTCCGCCTCCTCCTGCGAGGAGTCCTCCACGGCCTACGAGGCCCTTTATTCCGAAGGGATGCTTCTCACCGCTCATACACCCTCACCTCCTCATATCCCCTCCTCGCTGCGACGATGTTCTTCTCGGCGATCTCCCCTGGAAACCTCTTCCTGATGGCCTTCTCTATGGACTCCAGCTTCAATAGGCCCGTCGTCTTAACGAAGGCTCCTAGGAGAGCTGTGTTTGGTATGGGTCTGCCGAAGCTCTCCAGGGCGATGGTGGTGGCGTCCACCACCCCGATCTTCGAGACCTCGACGTCAAGCTCCTTCAAGGCCTCCTCCGGTGAGAGCGTCGTATTCCAGATGATGACGCCCTCCCTCTTCAACCCAGTCGTCACATCAACAGCCTTAGGTATCTCGGGGTCGAGGATGAGAACTATGTCTGGGGTGTAGACGTAGCATCTTGTCGCCTCATCCATCTCCCCTATCTGGGCGAAGGCGACGACTGGTGAACCCCTCCGAGCTGAGCCGTAGAAGGGGAAGGCCCTGCAGTATTTACCCTCATAGACGGCTGCCAAGGCGATCATCTCACCGCTGGCGACAACCCCCTGTCCACCCCTTCCATGGAGTCTAATCTCTATCATTTAGACAACCTCCGAGAAGAAGTTGGGGTCTCTATACATCTCCAGCTCTTCTCCATACACCTATCGAGGGATAAAAGCTTTCCCCAAACCTATAAATTCCAATAATTATTGGATAGGCCAAAAGGCTATAACCCAGATGACGCCCCTTTGCACTGTATGGAGGAGCGCTTCTACAGCCGATTGGGTAGGGCCCTGAAGCCGGGTGTCATCGCCAGGGTTGTCCTGGCGGCCTTCGAGAGGGCGAGGAGGGGGGAGAAGCTCATCTCCCTCACCGGTGGAAGCTACGACCCCATGAGCCTACCTGTTAAAGAGGTGGAGGAGGTTCTGAGAGATATACCACCTGAGGATTGGAGGGGGATACTGCAGTATGGGAGCAACCTCGGCAGCGGTAGGCTGAGGGCTGAGCTGGCGAAGTTCAGCGGGGAGGCCGGCATAGAGGCCGACCCTGAGGGTGAGATCATAGTGACAACCGGCTCCCAGCAGGCCTTAGACCTCATCTCAAGGGTCTTCCTCGATCCCGGGGATATGGTCATCGTCGGCTCGCCGACATATCTCCAGGCCTTAGCCTCCTTCAGGCTCTATGGGGCTGATGTAGAGGCCGTCCCCCTCGACGACGATGGCATGAGGATCGACGCCCTGGAGGAGAAGCTCGGGGAGCTTAGCGCCGGGGGGAGGAGGGTGAAACTCCTCTACACGGTTCCCTCCTATCAGAATCCAACGGCGACGGTGATGCCTGAGCATAGACGCCGAAGACTTGTGGAGTTGGCCGAGGAGTATGACTTCCTCATCGTCGAGGACAACCCCTACGGCTACATATCCTTCGAGGGCCCCATGCCAAAGCCCATTAAGGCATATGACGACGTTGGCCGAGTCATCTATCTAAGCACCTTCTCCAAGATCGTCTCCCCAGGCCTGAGAATCGGATGGGCCATAGGTCGCAGGGGATTCATAGAGAAGATGGCGCTGGCTAAGATGAACGCCGACATCTGCAGCGACGGCCTAAGTCAATACGTCGCTGCTGAGCTCCTGAGAAGAGGGCATGTCCATAGGCTCATAGAGAGGGTTAGGAGGGTTTATAGGGAGAAGAGGGACCTAATGCTGGAGTCGATGGAGCTCCACTTCCCAGAGGAGGCTGAGTGGAGGGAGCCGAGGGGAGGCCTCTTCCTATGGGTTGAGATGCCAGAGGGCTTCGACGCCGACGCCCTCCTGGACGAAGCCCTAAAGAGGGGTGTGGCCTACATACCAGGCTCAAACTTCTACACAGACCCAAACGTCAGGAACTATCTTAGGCTGAATTACAGCTACCCCTCAATGGAGGAGATCGCTGAGGGGATCAGGATACTCGGCGACCTCCTCAGGGAGGCTTTGAAATCCTAAACGAGACAAATAGGCCATTATTTGAAACACCAGCATAGGGAGGCGGGTTGAAGCCCTGTCCAAAATGCGTTGAGGAGTAAGGTGGAGCTCCCTGCTGCCAGTTTGGATGCTGCCTCTATGAGGATCTGCCAAGCGGGGATGAGGCTAATACTCTACGGGAACCTGCTGCATCAGGTTGAAGAGTCTGAGGAAGGCCTTGCTGTAGCGCATGATCTCGCTCATGCTCCCCCTAAACCTCAGCTGCCTGGTCATGATGGTGTTTCCAGGATCCAGCTCCCCCCTATTCACCTTCACCCATATCTCATAGGGGCCTTCGAGGGTGAAGTCCGTCGACTCTCCCTCGCCGAGCTCCCTAACCTCCGTCACCCTCCCATCCTCGAATTTCACATATATGGGCGGGAGATCCTCCCTGTCCGTCACCTTGAAGGTGAAGGTGGCTGTGAAGCCCCTCGCCTTAAGGCTGAACTCCTCGTCGCTGTTAGCCACCTCCTCAACCTGCTTCCAGTAATCGACGCTGAGGAACTTCATCTCAAACCCTCAACCTATCTCCCCGATTTAGGGTAAAGCCTTTTCGATGCGGCAACTTTACATCACCCTCAACCCCATAAACCCTGATCGACGATGAAGAATCCCCTAAAAGAGAAGCTGAGGCGGGGGGAGGCCGTTATAGGAACCTTCGTCGGCCTCGGACATCCCGACGTCACCGAGTGGCTCTCAAGACTCGGCTTCGACTGGCTCCTCTTAGACGCTGAACACGGCCCCCTCAGCTTCGAGACCCTACAGGTTATGATGCAGTCCATGAACGGCTCCGGCTGCATCCCCATAGTTAGACCCCAGTGGAACGACCCCGTCGTGATTAAGCGCATCCTCGACATCGGGGCCTATGGAGTTCTCATACCCTGGGTCAACACCCGGGAGGAGGCTGAGCTCGCCGTTAAGGCCTGTAGATATCCACCTGAGGGGATAAGGGGCTTCGGCCCAAGGAGGGCGGCGATGTTCGACCCAGAATACTTCCAGACGGCTAACGAGGAGATACTCGTCGCAGTTCAGATAGAGACCGATAAGGCTTTGGAGAATCTCGATGACATCCTCTCCGTCGAGGGGGTTGACGCCTGCTATATAGGTCCATGGGACCTCTCCTGCAACCTCGGCCTCGGAGTCCCCCCACCCTGGGATGACCCTCGATATAAGAGGGTCCTCAAACGGGTTTTGAGAGCCGCTGAGGAGCATGGCAAGCCAGCTGGGATGTTCACGACGCCCAAGACGATTGGCTGGGCTGTGGAGATGGGATTCACCTTCAACACCGTCGGAGATGCCGATTTCTTCCTCATCTGGGGTGCGAGGGAGGCGTTGAAGAGGGCGAGGGAGGCGATGGGTCGTAAAAGGTATATCTGATGGCATTTCCAGGATCCAGCTTCCCCTTATTCACCTTCAAGTCTGTGGACTCATCGACGCTCAGCTCCCTAACCTCCGTCACCCTCCCTCCTCAAATTTTACGTAGGTCGCTGGGAGATTCTCTCGGTCCGTCACCTTGAAGGGAAGGTAGCGGTTAAGCCCCTAATCCTCAGGGCGAACTCCTCATCGCTATTGGCAACCTCCTCAACTCTCCTCCAATAGTCGATGCTGAGAAACCTCACTATCCCCAATCTATCTCACCGATCCCGATAAAAGCCTTTTCAGTTGTCACTCAAATAATAGAGGGCATCAGGAGAGGGTAGCTGGGTTCGCAACATAAAGCAAATTATGACTAGTCTGATTTAAGTCAAATGATAGCTACCCTTGCCTTCTCCCTCGTTATTATAGCTATATTAAATATATAATATGCATATATGCTTGTAAAGTGATATGGTGTATTAACAAGATGGTTTTATCTGCCTCCTGCCATTTTAATGGGGAGAAAAAGAAATTGCTTTTTGTCTGAAGCTATGAGCTGGAAATGTAATTGTGAGTCATGAAAATGCACAAATTCTCTCTATTTGTTTCTAATTAAATAAACAGTATGGAGAACAAACATCCTTCCGGTGACTTCAACTATTAATCTTAAAATTCTTAAATTCTTTTTAAAATGAAATGGGAGGTGGGGATGGTATGGGTCTGATAGAGGATTTGAGGGAGAGGATAATCTGGTGTGACCCTGAGGGGGCGGAGGAGGTCGCTGAGAGGATCCTTGAGGCTGGCATCGACCCCCTAGAAGCCATAGATAGGGGAATCTCGGAGGCCGCTAGGGAGGTGGGGAGGAGATTTGAGGAGGGGGAGTACTTCCTAAGCCATCTCATGCTGGCAGGTGAGGCGATGAAGAGGGCTAGCGGGATCCTGATGAGGGGGGTTGGTGAAAGGAGGAGAAGGGAGCTGGAGGCTAGGAGGGTTGGGAGGGTCGTCATAGCGACGGTGCGGGGGGATATACATGACATAGGGAAGAATATTGTAGCCCTCCTCCTGAGGGCGAGGGGATTCGAGGTCTACGACCTCGGGGTTGATGTGGAGTCGATGGAGATAATTGATAGGGCTCTCGAGTATGAGGCCGACATAATCGCCCTCTCAGCTCTGATGACGACGACGCTCCCCTCCCAGAGGGAAGTCCTGGAGCTCCTCAGGGAGCTGGGGTTGAGGGGTAGATTTAAGGTCATGGTGGGCGGAGGGGCCACCACGAGGGAGTGGGCTGAGAGGATAGGGGCCGACGGATGGGCGGAGACGGCGGTGGAGGCCGTGGAGGTAGCTCTCAAACTGGTGGGGGGAAGTAGATGGTTCCACCCTGGAGGCTGAATGAAGTCATAGAGAGGATGCACACGGGGCCGGTGTGCAGGGAGAAGGATTTTGACCTCAAAATACTCCTACCGAGAGTTCAGGAGCTGGTGAGGAATTATGGGATAAGCTTCGACCCCGATGTCGTCGTCCCCTCCGATGAGTCTCTGGCGGATGACCTCTGGAGGGCCGCCTTAGAGCTCTACCTCGACGTGGGAACCTACTGCACCACGACTCATAGGAGAATCCTCTTCAGCGAGGAAGAGGTGAAGGAGGCTATGAGCCTGTTCAGGGAGCCGATAGTCGTCGGGAGCGGGAGGGACTCCAGGGAGATGTATCATAGGGAGATTGAGGATCGGAGGAGGCCATTCTGTCTCCTCAGCCCCGATATAACCTGCGATGAGGAGCTCTTCCTCCCCATGTCCATGGCCTACCTACAGGAGCCCATAGCCGATGGCGTCTGCGCACCCATCCTGGATGAGATCTATGGGATGAAGATCAGGGCGGGCTACCCCGTGGAGGTTGAGGCCTCCGTCGCCCATGCGATGATGTTCAGGGAGGCGGCTAGGAGAGTTGGTAGGCCTGGAATCTTCCTTCAGAGCGTCGGGACGGCTGTCAGCGATGCAGCGCAGATAGCGGCGAGCAACCCCACATGGGGTGAGAGGCTCACCGATGGGCGATTCGTCCCCTCCATCTCCGAGCTGAAGATGGACTCCTCAGCCCTCAACAAGATGGTTCACTTCCACCAGTATGGCTGCGTGGTTGCAGCCCTCTTCGGCCCCTTCTACGGCGGCCTCTGCGGCGGAGCCGAGGGGACGGCCCTGGTGAGCGTCGCCTACCACATCCAGTCGCTCATGGTCAATCAGGCCCACTACTCACTCTACTTCCCAACAGATATGAGGCATGGATGCAACACCACTAGGGAGCTCCTGTGGGTGGTGAGCGTAACCTACCAGGCGATAGCTAGAAACACCCCGCTCATCTCCCTCTCAAATGGATTCGCTGCGGCTGGCCCCATGACGGAGATGGTGCTATATGAGGCGGCCGCCCATGGATTGGTGAGCTCCGTTTCTGGTGGTCACTTATGGGAGATGGCTGTAGCTAGGAACAAGCATAAGAATCGAGCCACCCCGGTGGAGGCCCGGATGGCCTGTGAGGTTGGGATCGGAGCCTCGATGAGGGGGGTCACGAGAAGGGAGGCTGACGAACTCGTCCAGGAGCTGTTGAAGAGATATGAGGATGACATCGAGAAGGCGCCCCTAGGGAAGACCTTCCAGGAGTGCTACGATGTCAAGAGGGTGAGGCCGAGGGAGGAGTATCTCCAGCTATATAAGAAGGTGAGGGAGGAGCTGAGGGATATAGGGATTCCACTACTACACTGACCATCAAAGAGGAGAGAAACCTAGGGATCAGCCCCGTGAGGGGAGTCACCCCTAGGGCGGGGAGTGGCTTCCTGTCGGAGTCATGGGTCAGGGGCATAACTTAGTTGATGAAGCTCTGCCCGTCGGCTATGACTATCCCAAATCCTTTTCATTCTGGATAGGGCTGGCAGAAGCCTCGGTGAACCCAGATCGTAAAGGGTAAATTTCTGGATGGATGTTAAGGAGTGGCCATGAGCGTCAGCGTTAAGGAGGCCCTTGACAGGATACTCATGCCCAGAAGCGTAGCCGTCGTAGGGGCCTCGAAGGACCCCTTCAAATGGGGTAACATGCTTCTGAAAGCCATATTGAAGAGCGGATTCGAGGGTCGAGTCTATCCGATAAACCCTAAGGAGAGGGAGATTGAGGGACTCCCCTGCTACCCCACCGTGAAGGATGTCCCCGACGACATCGATATGGCCATCATCGTCGTCCCAGCCAGGATAGTCCCCACGATCTTCAAGGACCTCGCCGAGAAGGGTGTGAAGGGGGCTGTTGTCATCTCCTCAGGCTTCGGCGAGACGGGTGAGGAGGGAAGGAGGCTTGTGGAGGAGATAAAGAAGAATGCAGCCGGAAAGGTGAGATTCATAGGGCCAAACTGCATGGGGGTGTGTAGCAGCCCCGCTAAGCTGAGCGCCTTGATGGTTCCATTCCTCCATGAGAGGGGGGAGGTGGCCTTCATCTCCCAGAGCGGAGGCTACGGCCTACAGCTATACCTCAGAGCCTCAGCCATGGGCGTAGGCATCTGCAAATTCATCAGCAGCGGAAACGAGGATGACATAACCAGCGTCGACTACCTAAGATACTTCGCCGAGGATCCCGATGTTAAGCTCATCTGCATGTATATCGAGGGCCTACGCAGGGGGCGTGAATGGTTCGAGGCTGCGAGGGAGATCTCTAAGCGGAAGCCCATCGTAGTCATAAAGGTGGGAACAACCGAGGAGGGGGGTAAAGCGGCGGCCAGCCATACCGGAGCCCTAAGCGGAAGCGATAGGGTTTATGATGCAGCCTTCAAGCAGGCCGGAGTCATAAGGGCGAGGGACGCAGCCGAGATGTTCGACTACATTAAGGGGCTGCTCTACGCCCCTCTGCCGAAGGGCAACCGCATAGCCATAGTCTCCAACTCCGGAGGCATCTGCGTCGAGACCACCGACGCATTGGTGAAGAACGGCCTCCAGGTGCCCACGCTGAGGAGGGAGGCTCAGGAGGAGATCATGAAGCTCATCCCACCCTTCGGAAATCCCCGAAACCCCGTCGACCTCACGGCGAGCCTAAACCTCAATTCCTATCTCAGGGTGCCGGACATCGTCCTGAGGGAGGATTACATCGACGGCCTCATCATGGTGGGCCTCGGGACGACGCTTATGCATCAGATGTTCCCAGAGCTAAAGCCTGAGGAGTTCATGGACATCTACAAGTGGATCAACCAGCAGCTCATAGAGATATTCAAGAAGTATGAGAAGCCGGTGCTGATGATCAATCCAGCTGCAGACATAGAGTCTGAGGCCGTGAGGGTGCTGGAGGAGGCTGGGATCCCGGTCTACATGACGCCTGAGAGGGCCGCCGATGTTATGGCCGTCCTATACCGAAGGAGACGCTACCTCGAGAGGGTTGGAGCCCTTTGAGGGCTGAACCAAACCCAGGGGCGAGGAGGGCTTACACGCTCCTATTTCTACTAGTCTCCGAGATAGTGGAGCAACTCGGAACAGATGGGGCCCTCGAAGCCGTAGGGAGGGCTGTGGAGAGGGAGGCGGAGCTCCTGGCAGGGGAGCTCCGGGGAAGCCTATCGGCCTCAAAACCCCTTGAACGGGGTCTGGAAGCCTATGGGGAGCTGATGGGGAGCATAGGGGCCGAATTCGAGGTGATGGAGAGAAGGGGGAGCAGCCTCACCATAAGGGTTGACCACTGCCCCTATTATGAGGCCCTCATCGACGCCAGCATAGACTGCGGCTACTTCCTTGGAGGCGTCTGCAGAAACATAGTTAGGCCTCTCCTTGAAGCCGTATTGAGGCAACTCGACGACAGGCTGAGGCTGGAAGTTGAGACCGTGAGAGAGGCGGCTGAGGGAGTCTGCATATTGAGGATGACCCTGAAGAGTGATACCTAAATTCATGGAAAGAGGAGGATCTTGTGAATTACGATACCATTGTGTCGTAATTCACCCTCGCTCAGTTTTCATGGTCATCGAGGCTGCGGTGTTGGGTTTGATGCCGAACTATATTTTAGTTAAAATGAAAGATTGTTGTCAGATAGATATATTAGGTTAAACTATTATATTAGATATGATTAAAATATTTGGGTGTTGGGTATGTTGAGGGATGCCATTTTACGAGTTAAAACCTTAGATGCGAGAGATTACTCTCTCATAGCGGTCTTCAGCGCTCTGATGGCTATGACCACTATGTGGGCTATTCCCCTCCCCTTTGGAGGGATAACACATTTAGGGAATACGGTGATGTGGACTGCTTCGATTCTCTTTGGAGGTCTCGTCGGGGGATTGGCGGGTGGAATCGGTGGGATGATCGTGGATATCTTAGAGTGCCCGATCTGGGCGCCCTTCACGCCCTTCTGTAAGTTTGCTAGCGGTCTCGCCTGCGGACTCGTTGCGGGTGAGCCGAGGAGGTTGAATAACATAACCATAATCCGTATCATAGCAGCTACAATAGTAGGCGGAGCGGTAAATTGCCTCGCCTACGCCCCTGTATACCTCTATCTTCTAGGATACAAGAGCATGATCGCATGGCTGGTCTACTTCCTTCTACCTAGCCCATCAAGAATTATAACCTATATCAGTACACCAATAATCTCAATAGCCATTCTCAAGACTTACCCAGCCGTCTTAAGTTATAGGGAATCTGTGAGAAACCGTATGGAGTATCATAAAAGGAGAGGTGAGAGAAGATGAACTGGTGGGATCGATACTACATCATAGATGCCCACGCCCATATATGCCCACGCGACGATCTTTTCGGCGTCTCTATGACCGCAGATGAGCTTAGAAGATTGATGCGGAGATACAACTACAGTAAGTGCATCATAATGAGCCGCGATAACGCCCTTGTGGCTAGGGCCGTCCGGAGCTCAAGGGATCTCCTAGCACATGTCTGGGTGAATCCGAAGGATGATAGATGCATAGAAACCCTACGCACTTATTTGAAGAAGGAAGGGTTCATAGGGATCAAGCTCCACCCACTCTTCGATGGATATCTCCCATACCAGCAGATCGTGTATCCTGTAGCCGCGATAGCCGAGGAGTTCGATATCCCCATACAATTCCATTGTGGGCATCCTCCCTTCAGCCTCCCATGGAGCTTTGAGCCCCTGGCGAGGGAGTTCCCAAAGGTGAAGATGATACTGATACACATGGGACATGGACACATAGTCTACATCAACGGAGCCATAGAAGTGGCTGAGAGAAACCCCAACATCTACCTAGAGACAAGCGGAATGCCGATGCATACCAAGATAAAGGAGGCGGTGGAGAGAGTCGGTAGAGATAGAGTGCTCTACGGTGATGACATACCCTGCGGACATCCATCATGGGAGTTAGAGAAGGTGAAAGCTGCAAACCTAAAGGAAGATGACTTAAGAAGAGTGTTAGGCGAGAACGCAAAGAAACTTTACAATCTGGAGTGAACCCCTTCTTTTTATATTCGAATAAAATTCAAAGAAGGAGAGATGCCCTTAAATACTCTCGATGATCTTTTAAAATTCCATAAAAACGACTTTGAGGAACCGAAGACACTGCCTTTACACTCAATCCCAACCGAAGAGGAGAAAAAAAGGTGAATTTGGGCTACCCCTCTCAAAATCGGTGATATAAACACTCCGGAGAGCTTATATCCATGATTTTATTACTGAGAGAACCATGAGCGGTGAGAGACTTAAGGGGTTGATAGAGCACTGGATGGAGCACAACGAGGAGCATAGAGCGAGGCTCCTCGAGGCGGCTGAGGAGGCTGAGAAACTCGGCCTGAAAACCGTCTCCGAGAGGCTTAGGAAGGCTGCGGAGAGCCTTGGAGAAGCCTCAAAATGGCTTGGGGAGGCCCTCAAGGCCTTCAACCAGTAGAGATATGTATCCTGGAGCCAACCTTAATGGATGAGGACTCTGGAGGCCGATGTCTTAGTCATCGGGGGTGGAGCTGCGGGGCTGAGGGCCGCCATAGAGGCTGTTAGAGGCGGCGTCAAGCCCCTCGTCGTCTGTAAGGGAAA
>CAZGKJ010000029.1:0-14317 GCA_964525955.1 uncultured Candidatus Bathyarchaeia archaeon | reverse complement strand
CCAAAAATTGGAGCCCGGTCGTCTAGCGGCCAAGGATGGGAGGCTCTGGACCTCCTGACGGGAGTTCGAATCTCCCCCGGGCTACCATCTTCCTATGTATCTGGATTAGAGTTGTGTATCCTCCTTGTGTGGCTGTGAAAAGTTTAAATCTCTCATAGCGCCCCATCTTATCGATTGAAGGGGGTCTAGGAAGAGGTTATGTGTGTTGGCCGCCGCTAAGCCCTGCACCCCCCGGTGTAAGTATTTTAGGTGTGGTAAGAGGGCGTTGAGGTTTGTGAGAGGCCGCCCCTGGTGTACATGGATTAATGAGCCCTGTGATCCCGCTAACTGTAACTATGCTATGTGTGTCCGCCGTCAGCTCGTTGAGGGGGGCATCTGCGGCCTCACCATAAAGCGTAGGACTAAGGAGGATGTGGGCCCAGAGGAGTTCCCCATGGAGGAGATTAGGGTTAGGTCTAAGGTTATGAGGAAGCTCGGTGAGAAGAGGATACTATGAGGGGCGGTCTCAGGGAGCGGCTTAGGGGGGTTATACCGAGGGAGACTCTAAGCCTGGTTCCAAGATCCTATGACATAATCGGCTCCAGGGGGAAGGCAGTCGCCGTCGTGGAGATTCCGGAGGAGCTCAGACCCTATGAGGTTGAGGTGGCGAGGGCAATCATGGAGCTCCATAGATGCGTTAAGAGCGTCCTGGCAAAGGAGTCGGGGAGGATCGGCGACTATAGGTTGAGGAGGCTGAGACTCATAGCCGGAGACCCAGATACGGAGGTCATCCATAGGGAGGCTGGATGCCTCTTCAAGCTCGACCCCATGAAGGTCTACTTCTCACCGAGGGAGGCCACCGAGCGGGGGCGTATAGCCTCGAAGGTGGAGAGTGGTGAGCGAATCCTCGTGATGTTCAGCGGCGTAGGCCCCTACCCCATAAGGATCGCGAAGCTGAGGGGTGACGTCGACATAACGGCCATAGAGCTCAACCCCGACGCCCACAACTACTGCATCGAGAACATACATCTCAACAGGGTTGAAGACCGAGTTCACCCAATCCTCGGGGATGTGAGGGATGTCTGCCCGAGACTTGAGGCCATCTTCAACCGGATCGTGATGCCCCTCCCCCTCGGGGCCTATAGATTCCTGGATCTCGCGATCCCACTTCTGGTTGAGGGTGGTATATTGCACTTCTATCACTGGGCTCGGGAGCCTGAGATATTTAGGGAGGCTGAGCAGCTGGTCTTGGAGGCCGCTGAGAGATTCGGTAGAGGGGCTGAGATCACTGATCGAATTAGGGTTTCGCAGTATAGCCCTCGGGTTTGGAAGGTTAGGGTGGATGCGAGAATACTCTAAGCCTTCTCGCCCCCCTCCTTCTCCTCCTCTCCTTCCCTCTCTATCTCCAGCGGCTTCTCCAGGGGTATCGGCGGAGGAGTTGTCGCCATTGTGTATCCTATCCAGAGGAGGATGACGAGTATGGCGTAGACCGCTATGATGACCGGCGCCCTATACGCCCATTCGCTGACCTCCGGTGTGATCAATCCCTGGAGGATTCCGAGGTAGGGGGAGAAGGCCCAGAGGAAGTATCCCGCCATCACCACGAGTGTGGCAACTATTATGAGTCCCCCAATCACTCTATCATCCATCAGGCCTCACCTCAGACACATATCATTAAGGTGGATATAAGGTTTAGAGCCAGAGCTTCTCCAACTCCTCCCTGATGCGCCGCTTCCTCTCCTCCAGCTCCGATGCAGTGATCTCACCGACCTTATATCTCGCCTCGAGGAGTGAGAGCTCCATCCTCAGCTCCTCCTCCCTTCTACGTCTATCTCCTACAACCCCCTCCAGCAGTCTCAAGGTCTCCCTGAGGTCTCGGCGCACCCTCTCCCCGAGCTCCCCCTTCAGCCTCCCATCTCTGATCAATCTATCTATGGAGGCGAGGCCCCTCCTCGCTATCTCCTCCAGGTTTGACAGCTCCTTCGGTTTGATGCCCCTCATCACATTCCTCAGCCTTGAGAGCTCCGTCTCCAGCCTTGAAGCCTCCTCCTCCAGCCTCTCTATCTCCCTCCTCAGCCTTGGAGTTCTCTCCTCCACCTCCACCATCGGCATCTGACCAACTGCGGCCCTGACATTCAACTCTTCCAGCTCCCTCTTAGCCTCCTCAAGTCTCCTCCGCCTCTCCTCCAGCTCCCCCCTCAGCCTCGATGAAAGCCTCTCCCTCTCACCTTGGAGCTCATCGATCTTCGTCGAATACTCATCGTAGAGCCTCTCGAAGACCTCCTCAGAGACCCCTCCATCGCAGAGGATTCCGCAGAGCCTCAGCCTCCAAATGTAGTGATCCCTAAGCCTACTCATTAGCTCCTCAATGTCTCCCCCAACCTCGACGGCCTCCACCTTGGCCTCCCCGGCCTCCGTCTCAGCCTCCACCCTTCCGATCTCAGCCTCAGACCTCGCTGCGGCCCTCCCCTCGATTCTCTCCGGCTCTTCTCTCTCCTCTTCCTCCAACCCTATCAGGGGGGCGCCGCAGTAGATGCAGTAGAGGGTCTTTGGAACCTCCCTCCCACAGTTCCTGCAGATTGTTGTCTCCCTCATCCCCACCACTCTAAATCATATGGTGAGAGATAACTTCAAGTATAATTGTTTCAGCCTCTAAACGCCCTGAGTGGCGGTGGAGTCGCCTCCATCATATTACTCTAATACTCCTCAACGCCTCCAGTATCAGAAATCTGGTATAACTAAACCCTCTTTGAGCCCTCAATTTTCCTATAGGGTCTTAACTCTGAGACCCATCGTATTATGTTAAGATATATCTATGGGGATGGGTTAGGGTGAGATGAGCGCCCTTTGGATGAGCGATACCTGAAGATCGTCGCAGGCCTCGCCTATGAATGCTCCATCCTACACCATGTGGAGGTGGAGTCTCTATCAAGGCTCTATAGGGAGCCAACCCTCGAGGGGTTCAGGGAGCTCCATGAGCGCCTCATAGACTCACCCGACTATAGGGAGAGGGAGGTGGCTATATGGCTGGAGCCAGCCCTGGAGCTTGGACCCATGGAGACTCCTCCGGAGCGATTGGCGGGGGAGATGCGGGAGATGGAGTTCCTACTCCTCATCCTCACCCGTAAGGCGGGGGAGTCGTGGAGCATCGTGAATCGATGGATGGATTACATCGCCAACGCCGCCATAAGCCTCCTACAGGGCTATTGGATAGATGCCAAGATATACCTGAATCGAGCCCTCGAGGTCTCCAGGAGCGTTGAGGTTGAGAGTCTGAAACGGCAGCCCCATCTAAGCTATGAGGTTGATGTGCTGCAGAGGGCGACCCTCGAATACTTCAGGGAGTTGAGGCGATATCCCGTTAGGCTGAGCATACCCCGCAGCAACGTTGAGCCCCTCCTCATCATCCAAGCCGTCCTATTGGAGATGATGGAGGACAGCTATCTCCGAGGTGTGGGTGGCAGACCCCTAAGGGAGTCCGTCTATAGGTTGAGCAGCGCCATACGCCACCTCATGTCTGAGGGAGGGGAGTCGAGGGCTGGGGAGGAGGTGAGAAGGGTGGTGGACGACCTACACCTCATAGAGAATGTTGGACGTGAGAGGATCGAGGATCACAGGGTGAGGCTTCTGGAGGCGGTGGAATGCCTGGGATAATTCCAATAGGAATAAAATAGTCAAAATTAACATAATCTACGGTGAAATGTGGGAAAACATTTTTAACATAATACCGTAATATTCCAGGCATCATAGGGATGGATATGGAGAACCTCATGATCACCGAGCTTAGACAGGTTGCCCTCGAGGAGCAGCCCCTCGAGATCTGTGAACGAAAGGGGCTGGGTCATCCCGATTCGATCTGCGACGCCATCATGAATGAGGTCTCAATAGAGCTGTCGAAGGAGTATCTAAGACGCTTCGGGACTATTCTACACCACAACCTCGATAAGGGGCTGCTGGCGGCTGGGGAGACACGGGTGAAATTCGGCGGGGGTGAGGTCATAACCCCCATGCTCATCGTCTACGGCGATAGGGCCACCTTCGACGTCGGAGATGAGCGGGTTCCCGTCAACGAGATCGCAGTAAGGAGCACGAAGGAGTGGCTTCGACGTAACCTCCGCTTCGTCGACCCAGACATCCACGTCAACTATCAGAGCGAGATAAAGCCTGGAGCCGTATCGCTTCAGGACATCTTCGAGAGGAGGGGGAAGTTCCTCGGAGCCAACGACACCTCGGCGGCCGTCGGCTACGCCCCCATGACGAGGACGGAGAGGCTCATCCTCGACCTGGAGCGCTACCTCAACTCCCCAGGCTTCAAGAGGGACTACCCAGAGTCAGGTGAGGATGTGAAGATCATGGGCCTCAGGCGTGGTAGAAGGCTTCATCTAACCATCGCCATGGCCTTCGTCGACAGGTTCATCGAGAGCGAGGAGGATTACTTCAGGAAGAAGGGGGAGGTGGCTGAGGCCATAAGGGAGTTCCTCGCCGATAGGGAGGGCTTCGATGAGATAGACTTCTCACTAAACGTCCTCGACGCTCGGGGTAGAGGCGTTAAGGGTTGTTACCTAACAGTTCTGGGAACCTCAGCCGAGGGAGGCGACTCAGGTCAGGTTGGCCGTGGAAACAACGTCGTCGGAGTCATACCCCTAAACAGGCCCATCAGCTCCGAGGCCGCAGCAGGTAAGAATCCCGTCAGCCATGTCGGCAAGATCTATAACACCCTCACCTTCAGGATCGCCAACAGGATAATGGATCAGGTCAACGGCCTGAAGGAGGTCTACGTCTGGCTTCTCAGCGATATAGGTAGACCGATAAATGAGCCTAAGGCCGCATCGGTTCAGGTTATCCCTGAGGAGGGGACGAAGCTAAGCGAGGTTGAATCCGAGATCAGAGAAGTCGTCGAGGGGGAGTTCCAGCGCTTAGATCAGTTCTGCATGGATTTGGCTATGGGCCGAATCCCAATATGCTGAGGAAGGGGTGGATTGAGCTCAACATCGAGACCTACGACGTTGGAAGTCTCCCACCAAGACTGCCGGTTGAAATCCTTGAGGAGGGGGGCGATACCTACCTATCTCTCCAATATCTATTATGGGGGAGCCCTGAGGCTGAGGTCTTCGAGGCGGTCTCCAAATCGATTTGGGCTTCAGCCTCTGATGTTTCACCCCGGTTTTGGGAATAAAGATAAATGGGTGTAGGGGAGATGAGGAAATTTAAGGTGTTGAGCTGTGAAGACGGATATCCTCATCATCGGCGGTGGGCCGGCTGGGGTGGTTACGGCTCTGACGGCGAGGGGGAGTTATCCGGATAAGGATGTAACCCTTGTGCGACGTGAGGAGATGGCTGTCATACCATGCGCCATCCCCTACATCTTCGGAACCCTCGGCGACGTGGAGAAGAATAGGCTCCCAGATCGCCCATTGAGGGATAGCGGGGTGGAGCTCCTCATCGATGAGGTCTTAGACATAGACTTAGAGGGAAGGGTTGCGAGGACGAGGGGCGGCCTCGAGATAGGGTTTGAGAAGCTGGTTCTTGCAACCGGCTCCAAGCCGTCGATCCCTCCGATTGAGGGGAGAGAACTGGAGGGGGTTTTCCCCATCTATAAGGATGCGAGGCATCTGAGGTCGATGCTGGAGTGGATGAAGGAGAGCGATGAGATCGTCATCGTAGGGGGAGGCTTCATAGGTGTTGAGCTGGCCGATGAGCTCCTGAAGGCCGGTAAGGCTGTGAGCATCGTCGAGATTCTCCCCCACATCCTAAGCCTCTCCTTCGACGATGAGTTCTGCCAGATGGTGGAGGAGGAGCTTAGGCGTAGGGGTCTCAGCCTCTACACAGGCGTCGCAGTCAAGAGGATACTGGGCGAGAAGCGGGTTGAGGCCGTCGAGCTGGATGGGGGTGAAACCCTGAAGGCCGATATGGTTGTGGTGGCTACAGGTGCAAGGCCTAACACAGAGCTCGCCGAGCGGATGGGCCTCGACGTCAGCCGATATGGGGTGGTGGTCGACGAGTATATGCGAACCTCCCATCCAGACGTCTTCGCCGTAGGGGACTGCGCCGAGAAGAGGGACTTCTTCACCCAGAAGCCGGGTAGGGTGATGCTGGCGAGCGTGGCGACGGCTGAGGCGAGGATAGCTGGAGCCAACCTATATAGATTGACGGCCTTCAGGAGGTTTAGGGGAACCCTCGGCATCTTCTCGACGAAGATAGGGGATTTAGCCCTCGGAGTCGCAGGCCTAATAGAGCGGAGGGCTGAGGGGGAGGGCTTCGACTACATCGTCGGCAGAAGCAGGGTCTTCGACAAGCATCCAGAATCGCTACCAGGATCACATGAGGTGCATGTGAAGCTCATATTCACCAGGCGTGGAGGCTTCCTCCTCGGAGGCCAGATCGCAGGAGGAGAATCAGTCGGGGAGATGATCAACATAATCGGATTGGCCATAGAATGCGGAATGACGGCCGCAGCCTATGCAAACCTCCAGATAGGGACGCATCCACTGTTGACGCCTCCGCCGACTGCTCCAGCGACGATCAAGGCCGCCGAGGATGCATTAAAGCGGATCTCCCCATAATGTGAACCCGAGAGCTCCTGATTCAGGGCCTCATACCTAATGCTCCCCTCAGGCTTCAGGTATCCTTTGGGTATCTATAGCCTCCTCAAGCCTCCTCTGATCCTTTCAGCCTTATAAGTGGCAGCCACTTATATCAATTCCAAGGATGGCTGGAGAGCATTCGTGATCGACGTAACGTCTTTTAATACAATTCTCGGCATTTTGCATAATTGATGAGCTACGAGGGGTTTAAGGAGAAGTGTAAAGGGATACTCTGCCTCCTCATAACGCCATTCAAGGAGGATGGAGAGATAGACTATGAGGGCTTGAGGGAGAATGTGAATAGAATAATCGAGGCTGGAGTTCACATGCTGATACCATGTGGAAGCACTGGCGAGTTCTCCGAGATGACGCTTGAGGAGCGTAAGAAGGTTGTTGAGACGGTAATAGATGAGGCGAATGGGAGGGTTCCAGTTGTAGCTGGGACAGCCCACAGCAGCGCAAGGGTGGCCCTGGAGCTAACAAGGCATGCTGAGGATGCTGGGGCTGATGGAGCGATGATAACCTACCCATACTACTTCTCCAGCTACCCGGAGGAGGGAATATACAACTATTATAAGACGATATGCGATGGAACGGAGCTGCCGATAATGCTATACAACAAGCCTGTGATGGTTGTGAGGAGGGTATCACTACAAACACTGGAGAGACTGGCAGACATCGAGAATATCGTCGCCATGAAGGATGTCACATTCGATCCATGGTACTTCCCAAGAGTCATAAGGAGGCTGGGGGATCGCCTCGCAATAGTCCCCTGGACAGTCGGCTCATATGCGCTGTGGGCCTTCCAACTCGGCTGTCCGGGGACGACGGCGACGATACCAAACTTCGCCCCAGAGGCATCGGTAGAATTCTATGAGGCTTATGTGAAGGGAGACTTGGAGAGGGCTTGGGAGCTTGCGAGGCTCTTCGACCTCTTCCACGAACTCTGGAGGTCTGCCCTCGCAAGATTTGGAGGCCCCCAGTTCATAAACTACTCGAAGAAGGCGATGGAGCTCCTCGGGATGCCGAGCGGCCCGGTAAGGGAGACCATAAGGGTTGAGATACCTGAGGGGGATGTGGAGAGGCTTAAGGGGATACTGAGGAAGCTTGGATTACTTGATGGATGAACCCATTTTTTTATAAAAGAAAATGGGAGGTTTACTCTAAGGCTCTTAGCTTCTCGGCGACCTCCTCGATGTATTTCCTCCCCTCCTCCGGCAGCTTTGGATAGGGGTAGGCTATCTCCCCTCCTATGCCTCCGCCTATCTCCACCATGGCGTGGAGTATTCCCTGAACATAGTTCCCCATCGGAACTGGGAGCGCCGAGTAGCCGGTGAACTGCAACGTCTTATAGACCTCTAAGACCCATGGGTCGAACCACTTCCCCTCCCTACACATCTTATACCATCTCAGGATCACCTTCGGCGCCACCCAGGCCCACTGGGATACTATGCCTTTCGCACCCAGTATCGAGAGTCTCCACCAGATGTCCTCGAAGCAGGCGAAGACATTCACCTTGTCGGCGATTCGGAGCAGCGTCGCATGTGCAGGCTTGACTGTGCACTCCTTCATCGCCTTCACATTCTCCATCTTGAGGAGATACTTATCCCAGAAGTCCCAAGTCATCTTGAAGCCCCTATTCAGCCCAGAGTCGTTGTAGACCATGATGGCGAGCTCCTCAACGGCGTCGTTCACAAGCTGGTAATGCCTAGCAGCAGACTCAGGGGAGTGGGGGAAGGCGTAGGGGAGGGCTAGGAGAGTTCCATCAGCCCCAGCATCCTCAGCATACTTCGCCCTCCTTATAGCCTCCTTCGTACTTGGAGCCGTCGACCCTATCACGCAGGCGATCTTACCGTTGGCGGCGTCGACGCAGACGTCTGTGACCTTGTTGAACTCCTCCTCGCTTGGGGCGAAGTGGCTGCCCATCGAGCCGAAGGCGATGAAGCCGTGGAAACCCCGATCGATGAGAAGCTCTATATTGCTCCTTATGGCGTCGTAGTCCACCTCCCTATTCTCCTTGAGGCTGAATGGAAGCAGTGGGAATACTCCCTCCAGAGGCTTACGCTTAAACTCCACCATAGAAATCTCCCATATATCTCTAAAGTGAAACACTTAAAAGTTTTCTAAGCCTCCTCTCCAGGTAATCCCTCAGCCTTCTCCCCCCAATTCTCCTTAACGCCCTTGAAACCCCAGTGGAGTATTGTATCGCCCTCTTCCTCCTCCAAGCTATGCTCTCCGGAAGTCTAAGCTTCTCAGCCAGCCTTCTGAGGATCAGCTTCCTCCACCCATCCCTGGAGAGCTTCAACCCTATCGGTATGGAGAGGCCAAGCTCTATCACCTCCAGGTCGGTGTAGGGAGCTCTCACCTCGACTCCCTGATCCATGCAGACCTTATAGTCCCTGGCATAGTTCACCTCATAGGATTCGGCGACATCCCTGAAGAGTTGATGACTCACCTCGTCTCCCATCGATGCGTAGAGGTCTAGGTAGCGTCGATAACCCCCGAAGATTTCATCGCTTCCCTGTCCAACGAAGAGTGTGCGCACCCCCTCCTCAACGGCGAGTCTGGCACACCAGTATAGGGGGAGAGCTATAGACACCTTCACCGGATCAGCCTCCTCAACGCTCCACAGAACCTCATCCAAGGTCTCCTCCACGTCTCCTAGGTCATAGCTCTCAACCCTGATGGGGAGGTTGAGTTGTTCAGCCGCCGTCGCTGCAGTCTCAAGGTCTTTGGAACCCTCCAGGCCGACGGATAGGAGCTCCACATCGACGCCTATTAGGTCTAAGTATCTCGCTATCACCGAGCTGTCGAGGCCCCCTGAGAAGGCGAGGCAGACTCTTCTTAGACCTCTAATCCTCCGCTCAACGCTGGCTCTCATCGCCTCGTCGAGCTGTTCAACGGCCTCCCCCATCGATATGGCCCTGGCCTCAGGCTGCTCCAGAGCCCTAACCCTCTCCACCCTCAATCCATCGGGGCTTATCAATGCTATATGGCCTGGCCTTAGGGGTTCAGCCTCCAATCCAAGGCTCCAAAGCATCCTCCTGTTAGATGCAGCCGCTATGAGACTCTCAGACTCCCCGATGTATAGGGGGATGAGGCCGACTGGGTCTCTGCCGCAGAGGATGAAATCCCCATCGAGTATCACAACAGCGTAGGAGCCATCTCCCCCCTCTATTAGCCGTCTCAATCCTCTATATGGTCGGTGTCCCAGCCTCTCAGCCATCTCGAGGATGTCGCATCTCCAGGACCATAGCCTTCCCTCCATGGCGATGTGGTGGCCATACTGGGTGATGGGCTGAGGCTGGTCGAGGGGGGTGACCTTCATGTGGAGGCATCCTATCATGGCGTCTCCCCTCGGCGTTTCCTCCGGCATCCATGGCTGGATGATCACCCCCTCCTCCGAGGCTATGCCTACGCCATCCACCCTTGAGCTCTGAATCCCCAGCATTCTAAGCATTAGGCCTCCTACGTCTTCCCCCCGCTTTGATGTGAGGGCCGCTATGTATCCCATATCCTTCAGCCCTGATAGTCCTCAGCCGCCTCCAATATGGCGTCCAACTCCTCCTCCGTCAGCATAGCTCCATGGAGGAATCTCCCCTTCCTCGGGTCCTCAGCGAGTATCGTCTCCCTTATCGGTATGGGCTTCTCAAATCTGAATATTGGGTTGAGGGTTAATGCCCATCTCCATCCATGCTCCATGGGGTGGCGTCTCTCCTCTGGGGGTAGCTCCCATATCTCCTCTACCCTATCCACGACGCCGTAGCCTATGAAGGAGTCTCCAGCCTCCGTCTTCTTCGCAAATAGGATGATGTCCCCCCTCCTCCACCTCCTGGAGATACCTGAGTAGTAGCGTTGCTCCTTGAAGACCTTCTCAACCCATTCGTCTCTTATGATTCTGAGGATGTATCCCCTCCTCTCCTCAGCCATCGATTTATAGTTGCCTCAGCGATTTTAAGTCTCTTCGGGCTCCTCCTCTATAAACTCGGTTAGGGCTTTCTGCTCGGCTTCACGCTCCAGCCTCCTCCACTCCTCCTCATCGACGACTCCTCCGACCTGCTCCTTGATCAGCCTCGCAAGCCTCGGCCCTATGAGTGGAATCTCAACTAGCCTCCTAAGTGGAGCCCTCTTCAGGTCTGAGATGCTCCTCAACCCTGCGTTGTAGAGGATTCTCGCCCTTATGCGCCCTATACCCCGAAGCCTAACCAGCGGCAGAAGGCTCTTCGTCACGCCGTATTTCACCCTCTCCCTCAGCTCCCTTAGATGTCTGCGATGCTCTGGGTATCCCAGCACAGTTGAGAGTTCATGGGTTGCGTAGAGCAGCCACTCGGCGTTATGCACTATGCTATACCTATCTCCAGGCTGAACTGAGTAGCGCTGCAGCAGTTCGTTCTCTGAGACCTCGTTTATCCAGGCCTCTAGGATGAGGGCTGTCTTCACCTCTCCGAGGAACTGCTCATACTCTATTGGGTCGTAGGTCTCTGGGATGGGGCATGCGAACTCGCCTCGATGCTCCTCGACGTAGGCCTCCAGCTCCGCCAACTCATTTCTCCTCGGCCTTATTATGGGCCGCATATCGGGTGTGTGGCAGATTAGGTGGAGCCAGGTGAAGTCCGTAATCTCGAGGGCGCCTCGCCTGAATCCATCTCGGATGGTTATCGCCGATAGGGGGTCGATGTATAGCTCTGAGACCCTCCTCCCAAAGTCCGTGGCGTAGATGTAGCTCCCCTTAACATCAAGCATCTCCTCCCTCTCCAGGAATCCAAGTATCTGCCCTATGATCCTCCTGAGCCCTCCCATGGGGTAGTGGTAGCCGTAGAATGTTGATGAGAAGAACTCCAGGAGTCCCTCCTCAGAGTGGGCGTAATCGGATGCTATGGCTGCGAGGACATGCCCCCTAAGGGCTCCCTCCGATGCGAGGCGGCTGTAAAGCCTCTCAGGCTGGGCCAGGACATAGTTCTCCATTAGGATGTCCTGCTCCTCCTGGGATGACGCTATCAGGATGGCCTCCCCAAACTCGTCGTATTGAGGCCTACCTGCTCTCCCGCTCATCTGCTTATACTCCAACACCGATATGGGATACATCCCGTAGCCTGGGACGAATCTTCTATAGTTTCCTATGACAACAGTCCTCGCTGGGAGGTTTACGCCCGCCGCCAGCGTAGGCGTCGCCACCAGTATCTTGATCCATCCCTCCCTGAAGGCTCTTTCAATGATGCGTCTATGCTCGGCTCTAAGCCCAGCGTGGTGGAAGGCGGCTCCCATGGAGACTGCTGAGGAGAGGTCGTCCGAAAGCGTCGTCCTCTCACCGTAGATCAGGATGTCCGAGGCTATACGGTCGAGCTGTCTCCTCTCCCTCGGCTTCAACGTCCCCTTCAGGGCTTGGGCTGCCTCCCTTGCGAGGCTCATAGACCTCCTACGGCTCTCAACGAAGATGAGGGATTGGCCGCCGTCGAGGACGGAGTTCAAGGCGATGTTTAGGGCGTCTATCCTATGTAGAGGCCTAAGCCTCTTAACGCTTCCATCCCTGAAGTATATGACATCCCTATAGGCGACTCCCTCTCGGAGCTCCACAGGTCTCCAATCTGTTTTGACGCATTCGGCGTTCAGCCACTCAGCCACCTCATCTGCATTTGTGATTGTGGCGCTTAGGGCGAGTATCTGCATATCCGGTCTGAGCTGCCTCAGCCTCGCCAGGGCCACCTCCAGCGTCGGCCCCCGTTCGTCGCCGATGAGGTGTATCTCATCCGCTATGAGGAGAGTCACCTCCCTCATCCATGGCGCCCTATGCCTCAGGAGTGAGTCGCACTTCTCATTTGTTGCGACGATGACGTCGTAGCCTCCGAGCCAGGGTGTTGAGCTGTCGAGGTCTCCGGTGCTTATGGCCACTCGAACCTTTCCGCCGTAATTCTTCTCTAGGCCCGCATACTCCTGGAAGGTCTCATATTTCTCCCAGGCCAGCGCCCTTAGGGGTGTCAGGTAGAGGGCCTTACCGCCCTGCTCGATGACATGCTTCATGGCGCATAGCTCCGCTATGAGGGTCTTACCGCTCGCCGTTGGGCTCGCCAATACGAGGTTCCGCCCCTCCAGCACCCCAGCCCTTATAGCCTCCTCCTGAGGCGGATAGAGTTCCTCAAATCCCCGTCTATGTAGAACCTCCTTCACCGACTCCGGTATGGGGAGCTCCGAGACCTTCAAATCTAGGATATTGAGGGGCTTCGGAATATTAATCTAGGGTGGAGGGGAGAACCTGTAGGTGTTCCATGTGAGCGTTGAGAGGCCTACCTTATACTTCGATGAGCCTGGCCCAGAGAACACCGATGAGACCCTTAAGGCTGCTAAGAGGAGGGCTGAGGAGCTGGGCATAACGGACATCGTCGTCGCCTCAACGAGGGGAGAGACCGGCGTAAAGGCTGCGGAGCTCTTCAAGGGCTACAACGTCGTCATTGTCACCCACGTCACGGGCTTCAGGGAGCCTGGAACCCAGGAGTTCTCCCAGGAGGCCGCTGAGAAGATTAGGAGCCTCGGCGGTAAGGTTTTGACTGCGACCCACGCCTTCGCAGGCGTCTCAAGGGCCATCAGACGTAAGTTTGAGACCGCCACCCCCATCGAGGTGGTGGCTCAAACCCTAAGGATGTTCGGTCAGGGGACTAAGGTCTGCGTTGAGATCGTCGCCATGGCGGCTGATGCGGGCTTGATCCCAGTCGATAGGGATGTCATAGCCATCGCTGGAACTGGTAGGGGAGCCGATACGGCGCTGGTTATAAGGCCTGCTCATGCGAGTAGGCTCTTCGATATGGCTGTGAGGGAGATTATAGCTAAGCCACGTCTCTGACCCTTATAAGTGGCAGCCACTTATAACGGATTTTTCTATATGCTCCTCTTATAGTAGCCTGGCCTCGGGGAGTAGATTGTGCCGTCTCTCATCAGTATCCCTATCAGCCTTGAGGCCTCTTTTCGGTCTATGCCCTCCTCCTCTAGGGCCTCGTATAGGTCTTCGTCTTTCACTATGCCGCTCTCCCTCTCCAGTTTGGCTATGATGCTCAGCACCCTCTGAAGCTTCACCTGTAGGCTTCTGGGTTTTCCGGTCATTATGACGTCGATGTCTATGGCTCCGGTTGATAGGTCTATGCCGACCTGCTGTAGGCTGTATTGCATCAAGGCGATGACGGCCTCGGCGTCCTCTATCGTGACCTCCTCCCTTAGATGGACTCTGGCTCTCGCCTCAGCCAATCTTATGAGGGATTCAAGCTGTCGAGGTGTGATGCTGATTGGTGATATCTCCCCCCTCTCCCGTGAGGCGCTCCGCATCTTTAGGTAGAACTCCCTGAAGCGCTCCATCACCTCCTCCGTTATGACGGGCTTGATCCGCTTAGCATAGCCGATATACTTCCTCAGGAGCTCCAGGTCTATGGGCGGCTTAACAGGAGTCCTCGAATACCTATGAAGCCTCAATATATGTTCAGCCAGCTTCGAATCCCTCTCCTCCTCCGGCTGATCCCTGAGGACGAAGATTAGGTCGAAGCGGCTTAGGATTGTGACGGGGAGATTTATGTTCTCAGCCACCGTCTGATAGGGGTTGTAGCGCCCCAACGCCGGATTCGCCGCAGCGAGGATCGAAGTCCTCGCATTCAGCGTCGCAACGATGCCGCCCTTGGCTATGGAGACAACCTGCTGCTCCATCGCTGGATGTATCGCCGATCGGTCTTCATCTCTCATCTTCTCTATCTCATCGATGCAGCAAACCCCCATAT